>BDTG01000028.1 GCA_002897695.1 bacterium BMS3Abin14 | reverse complement strand
GGGTCTCCACCTTGGCATTGTCCACCCTCACCGCCTTGACAATAACAGGGTCATGACCTACGTCAGCCAACGTGGAGGCAGCCAGATCATACACCGATTGCGGAGCCTTCTCGGCAAAGGCCACCCCGCCCATGCAGACAGCAAGAGCTATCGCAGTGATCATTGTAAATACATTTCTCATTTTTCGATCCTCCATTGTGTTGTGTCGCCGGTCGCGACGGTTATCTCATCCCGAGATGCTTTCGCAGCCTGCCTTTTCAGAACGGTTCATTCCTTCACTGCCTGGAATCTGCCGCCCTGTGCAAAAGCATCAGCTCAACTTTCGAGAGAAATTCCTGTGGGGAGAACGGCTTTTCCAGAAAGTCTGTACATCCCAGACGCTCGAGTTCTCTCTGTATGTTGGGAGAGAGAAAACCCGTGATGACCAGCACAGGAATGTCCATGTTTTTCTTCCTGATAGTCTTACAGAGTTCCAGGCCGTCCTTGCGCGGCATAACAAGATCCGTGATCACAAGGTCAATATCCGCCCAGGGTTCACCACCATCCTCGATCATTCCTGTGGCTCGCTGGCCATCCTCAGCGCTCTGTACCAGATATCCCGAAGCCCTCAGTTCAGTGGCAAGGGCGAAACGAAACCTCGAATCATCGTCTACCAGTAGTATGGTGGTCCTTGCGTTCATGTTGCCCTCTCCATGCTGATTCATCTCCAGTTCGGGGTTTCCCCCTCTGTGAGAGCATGGAACGTGCCAACGGCACAGATGGTTTGTTTACCTTACAAATTCAATGTGTTATGACTTTTTGGGAAATGTCTTACCGAAGGAGGGGCGAGAAAAAATATCGACGGGTGGGGTGGAGCGAAATATTTGACACCCTCATTCGGGGTATCAGCTTTTTCTCCGGGACCTTGTCAGACGCTTGTTCAGCGTCTGGCGCGTGATGCCCAGAAGGTCGGCGGCAATGGTCTGATTGTCCTCTGCCCTGGTCATGGCCTCATCGAGGAGGTACTCCTCCACCTCCCTGATGGTGGGAAAGGGGCCCCTGTATGAAAATCTGTCTTTCGAAGGTATGTCAGCCTGATCCGGCTCTGAAGGTTCATGACCCATGGGTCCAAGGCGCTCCTCATTGATGGCTTTCCTGAAACTCTCCAGGGTAAGCACGCCTGATCCGTGCCTTGCCAGGGCATCGTTGAGCATCCCCTCCAGTTCCCGGATATTGCCTGGAAAGTGGTAGTTCCTGAGGAGCACGATAAGTTCCCCGGGGTAAGCCGGCACTTTTTTCCCCAGGTCTCCTGCCGCCTTTTCCAGAAAAAAATCCACTAAAGGGAGCAGGTCCTCCAGCCTGTCCCTGAGTGGTGGTATCCTCACCTCGTGGGCCCGCAATCTGTAGTACAGGTCCTTCCGGAATCTGCCCTTGCGCACCAGATCGTGGATATCCCTGTTGGTGGCCACTACAATCCTGGCTCTGCTGGGCCTGGACAGGTCGGATCCCATGGGATAGTACTGTCTTTCCTGCAGAAGACGCAGGAGCTTGATCTGGATGCTCTCGGCAAGGTCCCCTATCTCATCGAGAAAGAGGGTGCCCTCCCTCGCCTTTCTGACCAGGCCGTCTCGCGCCCTCTCAGCCCCTGTGAAGGCTCCCTTTTCGTGGCCAAACAGCGTGTCGGAAAAAACCGTGTCATCAAGTCCAGCCACATTCACGGCCACGAAATCTCCTCTCCTGCCGCTCAGTTCGTGCACCGCCTTCGCTATCAGTTCCTTGCCCACCCCGGTTTCACCACAGATCAACACGGGGTGCTCGGAGGGAGCTATCGCTCTGACGTACGTGAATATGGACCGCATCAGGCTGCTGTCGGTGATGATGGCATCGAAGGCGTTATCATCACCGGATGCGCCATGGAGAAAACTTTCCTTGAGGGAATGCATCTCCTCTTTCAGTTGGACCACCTCCAGTGCGCCACTGATGCTGGAGATGAATCGACTCTCCTCCACCGGCTTGACGAGGTAGTCCCTGGCGCCCTCCTTCATACACTCCACCGCCATGGTGAGGTCATCGTGGGCGGTGAGGATAATTACGGGGATCCCGGGATATTCCCGGGTTAACTCAGTCAGCAGTTCCCTGCCGGTAATATGGGGCATGGTCAGATCCAGAACAATGACGGCCGGGGCTCTCTTTTCGAGGAACGTCATGACCTGTCTGCTGTCGCTTATGGTCCATACTTGCTCTATTCCTGCGCTTTTCAACAACACGCCAGCCGTCAGAAGGAAGTTTTCCTCGTCGTCCACCATAAGGACGCCCTGGCCGATCCTGTTTATTATCTTCATTGGTTACCTCGCTGATTTGCGCCACGGGTTCAATGGACCGATTCAATACCCTTTACCTTGAGAGTGACGGTCACAGTGGTCCCTTCTTCAGGGGTGGAGTCGACATCCATTGACGCCCCGTGTTCGTCAAGAAGCATCCTGGTGATGGTCAGCCCCAGGCCGGTGCCTCCCGACTCCAGTTTTGTTGTGAAAAAAGGCTGCGTCGAATCGTTAACTTCTTTTTCAGTCATACCTCTCCCCTGGTCCGTGACCGTAAGAGCGATCCGGGATCCAGCGGAAAGAAGCGTTGATGTCACCACGACCCTCTGATCATCATCCGTGAGGGCCTCAAGTGCGTTTGCGACGAGGTTGACCACAACCTGGATCAGCTTCTGTGGGTTCCCCCGCACCCGCGGCAGGTCATCGGCCAGGTCCAGTTCCAGTCTGCCTACTCCCTTCCTGACCTGGCTTTCCAGCAGCGACACGGCCCTTCTGACCACATCGTTGATGTCAACATCGAAATCCATGGTGTCGGCGCTGTGGCGGATGAAGCCTTTCAGGTTCTCTATGATGGCCTTGATCATCTCGGAACTCTCCAGTGTGCCGGATATCAATCTGGGGAATATCCGGGAGAGTTCCGTATAGGGTACCCCGCCGATATTGAAATCGCCATGCTCGTCATAATACTCCTCCAGTATTGGGAAAATATCATCCCAGGTCCTGGCGAACCGTCGCAGATTGAACATGATGGTATTGTTGGGGTTGTTGATCTCGTGGGCAAGACCTGACGCCATTATACCTAGTGAATTCATCTTGTTCGCCTGAATCAGTTTGGTCTGGATCTTTTTCTGTTCCTCTTCTGCCTGCTTCCGCTCCGTAAGATCCCGCGCGAAGGCGATAACGATGGAGGCATCATACAGTTCCACCAGATTGGCGTTCACCTCCACCGGGATCTCGTTCCCGCCGCTGTCGACAAAGGACCGCTCAAAAGTGACATGCTTTTTATTCAGGATTGTCTGGAGCGTCTCTTTTATCCTGGCCCCATCGTGTTGGGCCATGAAATCGAACAGCGTCATCTCCATCAACTCGTCCCGTGACATGTCGAGCATCCGGCAGGCTACATCGTTGACGGCATAATGTTTCCCCGGCAGTCCTTCATTATCGATGGCGAAAACGAAGACAGCGTCACTGCCGCTGTTAAACAGAACCCGGTATCGCTCCTCACTTTCCTTTAAAGCCTGCTCAGCCAGTTTTCTCCTGGTGATATCACGGGTGACGCCTATGATGCCGGTGACCGCCCCTTCGTTCGTCCTCATGACCCTCGTGTTCATCTCGGCCCAGATGGTGGAGCCGTCCTTTCGGTACAACTCGACTTCAAGGGATACGGTACGTGCCTGGGTTCCCCTGCTCTTTTCTTCCTGCATCATCTGCCGTTTGAAGGCAGTCAGGGCTTTTTCCCGGGAATCGGGAACAAAGATCTCCTCCATGGATTGGCGCATGACATCCTCGGGAGTGAACCCCCGTAGTTGCTCGATGGATGGGGAATAGTATATGGGATCCAGATTTTCATCACGCACCCAGAGGACATCCGAGACGTTGTCGGCAAGGAGCCTGTACTTCTCCTCGTTTTCCTGCAGGGCACTTTCGACCTCCTTCATCTTACTGATATCCTTGACGAAGAAAATGAGATGCCTCTCATCGTTCAACAGGACCGTTGCTGCTGAAACAAGTGTCGCCTTTACCGTGCCTTCCCGGACCCGGAATTCGGTCTGGAAATTGTCCACCCGGCCCTGTTTTTCAACCAGTTCAAGGATACCGTTCCTTTTTTTTGCGTCCTTCCACAGACCAAGTTTCGCTGCCGATTTACCAACGGTTTCCTCCCATGAGTACCCGGAGATCTTCTCGTACTCCTCGTTCACATCCGTGATTATATTGTCACTCATGCGCGTAATAATGATGGCGCTCGGGCTGCCGCCGAAAACGGTGCGGAAGCGTCCCTCGGTTTCCCCAATCTTTTTCACCATCGAATTGAAGGCCGTTGCCAGCTCGCCAACCTCATCCTTTGTGGTGACTGGTGCCTGGACATTCCTGTCGCCCTTCGTGATCCGTTCAGCCGCATCGGTGATGGCCAGGATGGGGCCGGCTATCCGCTGAGCAATCAGGCGGACGGTGAGGGCTAGAAACAGACAGACCAGTGCGCCGATAAAGACGATCTGAATGACCAGCCTGCGCGCCGGGGCGAAAGCCTCTTTCTGGCTTATCTCACCGAGAAGCGCCAGATTACGCTCCGGGATCCATCTGTATGCCCCCACCACCGGGACCCCTGCGTAATTCAGGTACAGGCCCTCGCCCGACTCGCCCATGAGGGCCTTTTTGATCCCGGGGGAATGGGCGCCCCGTGGATAATCGGCCCGGCCGAAACCCCTCCCTGCGACAAAGGTGTTGGTAGAATCAACGAGATAGGCCTCCCCGCTCTCGCCAAGCCCGCTGCGTCTCAGGATGATCTCGTCCATTCGGTCCATGTCCAGATGAGCGGCCATAACGCCGATGGCCCTGCCGGTTTCGTCGCGGATGGGTGTGGCAACGGTAATGATGGGTTGAAAGGTAACGGGAGACAGGTAGACTTCCTGGATACAGGTGCCCTTCAGCCCCTGGATGAAATAGGTGTCCGAAAGCCTGAAGTCCCCCTCGTTTTCCAGTTTTGAGGAAACGACAACCCTCCCTCCCGGCCGGGACAAAAGGGCTATCTCTGAGAAATCCTGCATGTTCACGAACATGGTCTGGAATACGCCGAACAGGACGCTGTATGCGCTGGACATGCCCTCGCGGTCGGTTCCACTCAGCAGCAGTTCCGCGCTCCTGTGAAATCGCTGCTGGGTTTTTACGAAGATGAGGTCATCTACCTTCTCATCCACCCACCTGTTGAGAGCATCCTCTTTCAGTTCCAGTGTGGCGTTAATCCGTTCATATACCGCCGACTCGAGAGCTGCCCTGGCCCTCTCGTAGGACAGGTAGCCCATAATAAGGACCGTGATGAGGGATACCCCCAGGAACGACAGTACCAGGCGCGAGACGAGGCTTTTGGTAAATAGCTTCATGGAAGGGAGCATCCGTCAGTTTTCCTGAGTGAGCAGGATGGGCCTGATGATCATCGTTCGTCCGTTCTCGAACCGGAGGATGACCCCTGCCTTTTCAGGGTCCCCGCTGTGGATGAAATCTATGGCGCCGGTGACCCCATGGTAGGGGCCGAGGTCGTAGAGCTCGTCCCTTATGGATTCGGCATCGAGCTTCTCAACGTTTTTTATGGCGCGAAACAATATCTGAAGCGCGTCGCAGGTAAGGGCCGCCCCGTCCTCAGGCCGGCTATCGAAACGCGAAACGTACTCCTCGACGAAAGCCCTCGACCTTTCACCCTGAACATCGGGAGACCACGTGGCCATCATGTAGGCCCCCTCGAACTGGGGCATGACGGCAAATTTTTCCCGGTCCCAGGCTTCACCGCCCACGAAGATGGCATCTATCCCCATGCGCCTTCCCTTTCAACACTGTCGCCCTGAAGGTCTCAGCGATTCCCCGACTGTAAGGGTTGGCGATGTTGTAGAGGACCGCGATCCTTTTCGCCCCCAGATCACGGAGGCTAAACAGCGCCGCTCCACTGGCCTGGAAGCTGTTGAGGAACGCTATCCGGAAAACGTACTTCCTCCCGGCGGTGGTCCCGGGATGGGTGCTCAGGGCGGATATGAGAGGCACATGGGCTCGCTCAAGGTCACTCCGGGCCATTTCCACTGCGTTGAGTGTCGAGGACAGCATCAGCTCCATCCCCCGGTGGTGACGATGACCCCTATACGGATCTCCTCGGGCCTGCGTGAGCAGGAGACTGTAAGCAGGATACACAGAAGCAGGCAGAGAAAAAACCTGTTAAAATATGACCAGCCCCATGAAGTCATTATTCTGTACCCCACGGCTTCCAGATCCCCCCCCTGTGCCACCGAACAGGTCTACCCCGGCTTCACACGAATCTGCGAAAAATCATACCACACATCGCCCTGACCGGTCAGGATAAAAGGCTGTTGACGGTGTTTACCAGGTGCGTGCCGTTTATTGGTTTGGTGATGTAGGTGTCGGCGCCCAGGTTCATGCCTGCGTCGCGATCCTCCTCATGCCCCATGGTCGTGACGATGACTATGGGAATCTGGAGGCCCAACTCGTTCCTGATCCGTCCGATGAGTGACAGGCCGTTCATCCGGGGCATGTTGATATCGGTTATCAGGATATCGTAATTTTTCGTCTTGAGCTTCTCATAGGCCTCCTGCCCATCCTCCGCCTCTGCCAGTTCGCAGGCGATATTTCTTTCCAGAATCATCCTGAGAAGTTGGCGAACAGCTCTCGAATCATCCACTATCAATATTTTCTTTTTTGCGGTTTCCATTTTCTCATCCTCCCGTGCCTTTCCAAAAGGCTAAATCATGCCACTTCAATTGCAGTCTCCTGAGCATGCTGTCCTCAAGACCGGGCATGTCTCCATTAAAAAGGTCAGACTCGTCGGTAGATGCGGTGATATCGAAGGAACCGCCGGCCTGGTCAACCATCCAGATGCTGAAGACTTCCGCGCCCACCAGATGAAGAAGAATCTCCTGCATGGTGAGGAGGATGTTTTCCTTATTCATGTTCTCGAACTGGACCTGAATCATCTCCCTGAGAGACCGCAGTCTGACGAGTTCATCCTCCATCTCCCATAAGCATCAAGCAGAAAGTATGCCGAATATTTTTTTCAGGAAAATTCTTTTTATAACCTGGGATTGGACTGGGGTAAAGGGTGAAGTGGAAGGCGCCGTGGTGAGACACATCGGATATCTGCTTTCAGGGGCAAAACGCTTATTCTCTTTGAAATACAATTGTTTATGGCTGAAAATTCTCAGTCAGCGATCCTCGGGCCGACAAAAATGTCGCACCCTCAGAGGGGCATTAACCGAAGTGGCTTCAGGGCTGAACCGACAGATCCTCCCGTGAACAGTCTGAGAGGACTTATTGCAGTTCCCTGACGCACCGGTACATGCTAAATACTGGGCATGTCGTTGCGATATTCCAAATGGCATTGGGTGGCGATTCCCATTGCCGCGGCCATGGTGGTCGGCGCCCTTCTTGGCTCCCTCCTGGCGCTGACCCAGAATCTCCCCCAGGTGGAGGCCCTTGCGACCTACGAACCCAGCGCCGTCACGACTATTCTGTCGGACGATGGAACGCCCATCTCCTCCCTGTTCGTCGAGCGAAGAATACCCGTACCCCTCCGGGAGATACCTAAAGATCTCATCGAGGCGATTATCGCCGTGGAGGATTCCCGCTTCTACCAGCACTTCGGCCTCGACATAAAGGGCATCGCTCGTGCCGTCTGGAAGGATGTGACAACCCTTCGCATGGCCGAAGGGGGCAGCACCCTTACGCAGCAGCTTGCCAAGGTCCTTTTCCTGACCCCCGAAAAGACCATTACCCGGAAGCTCAAGGAGGCCATCCTCGCCATAAACATTGAACGCAGATATTCAAAGGACGAAATTCTCACCATGTATCTGAACCAGATCTACCTCGGGGAAGGGGCCTACGGGGTAGAGGCTGCCGCAAGAACATATTTCGGCAAGGGTGTCAGAGAACTTGACCTCGCCGAATGCGCAATGATCGCCGGGCTTCCACGCTCTCCCACACTCTATTCCCCCCTGAATCATCCTAAAAAGGCCGCCGCCAGAATGCGGGTCGTCCTGTTACGGCTCCTTAACGAGGGATATATCAACGATGAGACCTATCGCCTGACTGTCGAGGAAGGCGTTACCCTCCGGCCGTCAGCGGCCCCGGAGGACCCGGCCCCCTATTTCACCGAGATCGTCAGGCGAAACCTGGAGTCCAGGATAAGCGCCAACCTTATCTACCGCGGCGGCCTTGTAATCGAGTCGACCCTGAATCTCGACATGCAGAGGGACGCGGAAAATGCGGTGAAGAAAGGTCTGGAAAGCTACGCCAAACGTCATCCCGAAGGGGGCACGGAACCGGTTCAGGCGGCCATGGTCGCCCTGGACCCTTCCACCGGGGATATCAAGGCCATGGTCGGTGGAAGGGATTTTACCCAATCACCGTTTAACCGGGCCACCCAGGCAAAGAGGCAGCCGGGGTCATCTTTCAAACCCGTCCTCTATGCTGCCGCCCTTTCCTCAGGTTTTACCCCATCCGACATACTAAACGACAGCCCCATGGAAATTTCCATCAAGGGTCAATCCGCACCCTGGGTGCCAAGAAACTACTCGAAGCAATACCACGGCCCGGTCACCCTGAGAACGGCCCTGGAGAAGTCCCTGAACGCAGCATCGGTTGACCTGCTGCTGCGCCTTGGCTACCAGCCCGTCATTGACACGGCCCGACGCCTGGGTATCTCGGCCGACCTGAAACCATACCCGTCCATGGCCCTCGGCACATTCGATGTTTCTCTTCTTCAGATGGTTTCCGCCTTCGGCGTTTTTGATAACAATGGCATTCTGGCATCCCCCCATCTGGTCAAGAGGGTCAAGGACCGCGAAGGCTCAGTTATCTGGGAGGCGCCATCCCATCTTTCGGATGTTCTCTCTCCCCAGGTATCCTACCAGATGACCAACCTCCTTGAGGGGGTCAACCGATACGGGACCGGCAGAAGATCCAGGGCCATGGGACGCCCCTCCGGCGGCAAAACAGGGACTACCGATGGTTATCACGATGCATGGTTTATCGGCTACGTCCCGGGCCTGACCGCAGGAGCCTGGGTTGGATTTGATCATTCAAAGGATCTCGGGTACGGTGAAACAGGGGCCCGAGCAGCGCTCCCCATCTGGATGAATTTCATGGAAAACGCCCTTAAGGATGTGCCTCCAACCCCATTTCCCGTCCCCGATGGGATCGACCTGGTGGAGGTGGATCCGGTCTCTGGCCTCCTGGCCGGCCCCGCCTGTCCCCATACCATCGTGGAGGCTTTCATCCCGGGCACCGCACCCACCAGGCAGTGTGGGCAGGACGAATAGCTCGGAGAGGTCACCATCCCCCATCCTTTGACCTTGATCAATGCTGCAATCACCGATCTCTGCTATTCTCTAAAGAAACACTGCGGAGGTAACAATGAAAATAGACAAAAATACCAAAATCCTTAATCTGCTGGAGGAAAATCCTCATCTTCTCAAGGTCCTGACCAATATTTCTCCCGAGTTCAACAAGCTGAAGAACCCCCTCCTCCGCAAGACTCTTGGCCGTTTTGCCACTTTTGAACATGCGGCCGAGATGAGCGGATTGTCATACGATGAGTTCCACCGCAGGATCACGGCCGCCATGATCCACGCGCCGGTTGACGACTCGGAGAAGGGTCCTCCGTTGCCTGAGGAGAGGGAGGCACGAATCGCCACCCTCAAGGAGATAGTCAAGGGGCTTCACGAGGGAAAGGCCCCGGAGGAGCAGAAAGCCCGTTTCGCAAGGCTCCTGCAGGAGGTGAGCGCCTCCGAGATCGCCGAGATGGAGCAGGCTCTGATCAAGGATGGCATCGGTGAGGATGAGATCAAGAACCTCTGCGACGTCCACGTGCAGGTTTTCTCCGAGTCCTTTGGGGATAACCCCCCCGAGGCTGTCCCGCCCGGACATCCCGTACACACTTTTCGGCTGGAAAATCGGGCGTTGGGGGAGGTCACCGATCGGATGAGAATGATCCTCCCAGGCCTTGCTCATCTGCCCGATGAAGAGACCCTCAAAAACCGGCTCCAGGAGCTCGACGGCCTTTTGACCCGTCTGTCGGAGATCGAAAAACATTATATCAGGAAGGAAAATCAGCTCTTTCCCGTCCTGGAGGACCACGAGATCACTGGTCCTTCAAGGGTCATGTGGGCGCTTCACGATGACATCCGAGCCCTGCTCAAAGGTGTGCGAGGGGAACTTGACGAAGGGCAGGCCGGCGATGTTGAGGTGGACGGACAGGTCCTTACCACTGCTGTCTCCAACATGATCTACAAGGAGGAGAATATCCTGTTTCCCATGGCCCTGGAGATACTGTCCGATTCGGACTGGGGAAGGGTCCTGGCGGGCAGCGACGAGATCGGATATGCCCTGGTGGAACCGGCCGGGACCTGGCTGCCGGTCGAAGGGCCACTCTCAGAGGCCCCGCCCGAACGCCATGGGGCGGGAAATGCCCCATTGTGGCTTTCCACGGGAGGTCTGACCCCGAAGCAGCTGGACCTCGTCATGATGAACCTGCCTGTGGATATCACCTTTGTGGACGCCGAAGACAAGGTTCAGTACTATTCTGCCAACAAGGAGCGGATTTTCCCAAGGAGCCCGGGGATAATAGGCAGAGCTGTACAGAACTGCCATCCGCCCGACAGCGTGCACATCGTCCAGAGGATCCTGGACGCCTTCAGGAACGGGGAAAAGGATACCGCCAATTTCTGGATCCGGATGAACGGGCGCTTCCTGTTCATCCGCTACTACGCCATCAGGGACGAGGAGGGGAATTACGAAGGGTGTCTGGAGGCTACCGAAGACGTGACGGAGATCCGCAGCCTGGAAGGCGAAAGAACACTGCTGGACTGGTAAACACCGCAAAACCGGCTCACCGCGATAGACCGCTTTATTTTACCACAACGCCGCTCCACCCCCAAGGTTATGGTTCAGCTTCAGGTCTATCAGCGAAGATCAGCGGCTGATAAGCCTTTAAATCAGGATCATCCGGTTAATGCGTACCTTTATTATTTTGCTGTCATTGCGAGCCCGAGTGAAACCGTAGGCGTGGCAATCTCGTGCACGGCTGAAAAGGTCTTTGCGGCGCCTTCCGGTCGCCCACGGGATCGCTTCACGTGGGATACGGTTCGCGATGACAAATGGTAGGGTATAGTACTCATCCAGATACTCATTTCCCGGATGAACCTTAAATTATTTACCGCGGATCAACTCGGAATTACCCGTATTATGGATAGGGAAACCGGCCCTCGTTGATATTTTTTCTTGATTTCATGGATACCGGAATTATAATATCCGGCGGACGCGCTTCCGCGTGCCGATGAACTGAACTTTGGGTAACATGGAAAGGAAAGCGATGAACGAGACATACACGGGTGACATGATCGAACTTAAGGCCTCCCTCCTGGTCGAGGGCGTGAGAACTGCCGAAGAAGCGTTGGCGGGGGTCGGCACAGACTACAAGGAACAGAAGCACGGCCTCTTTGGTTGGGATATGGAGGACCATGCAGGCTCCGAATTGCCGGACGATTTTCTCCTGCCTGGCGGGACCGTTGTTCAGTTCCGGTTGAACTCGTCATCGCCATTCTGCGTGCGGGCTGACGACGGGATTCTGCGGTTGTTCCACCGTGACCGGGATGTGTGCGAGGTGAAGTGGATCAAGCGCCCCGCATTTTACGATTATGAGCTTGCCGAGAGCAAAAAAATGGCCCAGATTGGGCAGATCGGGGGAGAGGACTGTCTGTTTTTTTGTTACCAGAACTATTGCAGCCACTTCGCGAGCGGGCAGCAATGCCTGTTCTGTAATCTCGTTTCCACTTCCCGGAAATATGATTCCGTGCTGAAAAAGAAGGATGCGGAATTGATTGGAGAGGTTGCCGGTACCGCGTGGGAAGAGGGCATCGTCAACCATGTCCTGCTCACAGGCGGCTGCTTTGCGCACGAGAGAGAGGCGTCGGTCGTTGAAGACATCTTCGCCTCTATCCGGAGACATACGGGGGCGGGCCGCATCCCCGGTACGGTCCTGCCATCGCCTGCGAAGGGTGACGATATAAAGCGTTACTACGACACCGGTATACAGGCTATCGGATACAGCATGGAAATCTGGGACGAGGCGCTTTACCGGGCCATTTGTCCCGGAAAAGCGGAAAATACATCGCACACACAATTCCTCCGGTCGATCGAAAGCGCCGTCGAGGTATTTGGAGAGGGCAATGTTTTTGCGGTCTTTGTGATGGGTCTGGAACCGAAAGACGCCTTCCTTGATGGTGTGAAGACCATGACGAGAATGGGGGCCAACGTTGTTCCGTTCGTCTGGTCTCCAAGTCCCGGCTCCCGCTTCGCGGGCCATCGGGCGCCCTCCGGGAAATGGTATGCGGAGGCCATTCGTGAGGCTGCGGATCTGGTACTGGACGGTGATGTGCCACCGGGAACCGAGAATCATTGTTACCGTTGCGACGGCAACAACCTCCTGCACGATGCAATGCGGGAAAGAGACGTGGAATAGACCTGCATCAGGCCGGTTATCCAAACCCGTAAAGTTTGCGGTTCTTCCTCAGGGATTCAACGAACCCGTATACGAGGTCGGGCGAAAAATATGCCCCTGAACCGGATTTTATCTCGGCAATGCTTTCCTCGAAAGGCAGCGCCGCCTTGTAGGAACGTTCCGATGAAATTGCGTCAAAAGCATCTGCCAGGCAAAGAACCCTGGCCCCGAAAGGTATTTTTTCTCCGGCCAATCCACCTGGATACCCATTGCCATCCCACCTTTCATGGTGATGCATAATTATCTCCAGTGTCTCGTCATCGATAATGGGTTTTAATATGGAACAACTTGTTTCGGGATGTTTCTTTATCTCTTCGTACTCCTCAACGGTGAGCTTCCCCTGTTTGTTGAGTATGGCATCGTCGATGGATATTTTTCCAATGTCGTGAAGACGGGCTGCAACCTGAACATTGGTCGCCTCTTCGAATGGCAGGCCGATATGTTTAACAAACCCCATCGCGTATCGGGTAACCCTTATGGAGTGTCCTTTGGTGTACACATCTTTGGCTTCCAGCGTGTTGACCAGGGATTCAACAGCCTCAAAAAACAACCGCCGATTTTCTTCAGCCTGCTGCACAAGCATCTGTTCGAGATTCTTTTTATAGTTCCGCTCCATCCTCAACAACCTCGATCTATCGAGAGCCTTCTCAACCCGCCAGCCTAATTCCTGGACATCGAACGGTTTGGTGATGTAATCCGAGATCCCCAGCCGAATGGCTTTCAGGACGCTTTTCATGTCGGATTGAGAGGTTACCATGATGAACGGCAGTTCCGGATCCCTCTCCCGGACGAAATGGAGGATTTTCAATCCGTCCACACCGGGCATTACAATGTCGCAGAGGACCAGATCATACTTGTTGTTTTCCAGAAGGAGGGTGGCCTGCACGCCGTCCTCAGCCTGGTCTACATTGACCTTCTTATCCGCCAGCGCATTTCTGATGATTGTATTGAGAAGGTGATCGTCGTCGACTACAAGCACACGCGGTGATCCGCCCCCCAGATCCTTGATTTTCAGGCCAAAGGACCGGTTATTCAAAATATTATCCCCCTTTTTCCAATCTGCTGCCGGATTTTCGGATTACACAATACCAGACTTATCATAAGGTATGGTTGTTTTCAACAATGATGCAAGGTGCTCTGACACCATCCGGCGAACGACTAAAGGTCCCCCGCGTCCGTGTTACGGCGGAACGGGCCTGGAATAAGGCTTCGAAGGGTCACTGTCTCGTTCAGGGAATAGAGAACCGGAACCACCACCAGGGTCAGGAGAGTGGCTACCGTCAGGCCGAAGATCACCGCAACGGCCATCGGGCCCCACCATTGCGCTGATTCGCCGCCTATCTGCAGGCTGAAGGTCTTGAAATCAAAGCTCACCCCGACAGCCATCGGCAATAACCCCAGGATGGTGGTAATGGCGGTAAGCATAACAGGCCGGAATCGTACTGTTCCGCCTGTGATCAGCGCGTCCGTAAGTGCAAACCCTTTCTCTCTGAGCTTGTTTACGTAATCGATAAGGACGATGGCGTTGTTCACCACTACTCCGGCCAACGAGATGACCCCGATACCGGTCATGATAATCCCGAAGGGCATTCTCGTGACCATGAGGCCGAAAAACACACCGGTAAGAGACAGGATGACCGATGTAAGTACTATAAGCGCCTGTGCGAAGGAGTTGAACTGGGTTATGAGGACAAGGAAGATAAGGAAAATGGCTCCTACGAACGCCTTGCTCAGGAATACCGAGGTTTTCTGTTTTTCCTCATTTTCCCCGGCGTATTTGATGGAATAGCCACCCGGCAAGTCCAGCTGTTTAAGACGGGCCCTCACATCCTTGAGCACCTCGATGGAACTGCGTCCCGAGGTGTTGGCGGTCACCGTGGCGAGCCGCTTCTGATCCAGGTGCCGGATGGCGCCGTAGCCGGTGCCCATGCGAAGGTGGGCCACCGTAGACAGGGGCACCGGATCCCCGTTAGCTCTTGGAATGAGCAGGTTCTCGATCTGAGCAAAAGTACGCCGGCTCCTTTCGGGAAGCCGGGCTATGATGTCATAATCGTCACTACCTTCCCGATAGTCCCCGAGCTTCCATCCGCTGATGGCTGCCTTGACGGTATTGGAAATCTCGATGGTGGACAGGCCCAGGAGGGAGGCCTTTTCCCTGTCCACGACTACAGTTATTTCAGGCTGGGCACGGGAAAGGTCGTCTTCCATATCCACAAGTCCGGGTACGTTCTGGATAAGCCCCTTGACCTTCTCCACCAGAGCGGAGAGCACTTCCACGCTCTCTCCCCTGATCTGTACCTCCACCGGGGCTCCGGCCGGAGGCCCCATTTTCTCCTTTTCGACCTTCACGTCGGCGCCCGAAAGATTTCGCAGTGATTCCCGGATACGCTTGATTACCGCCGTAGAACTTTCATGCCGTTGCTTACGGTCCACGAACTCCACAGAAACCTTCCCCAGCCGTGAGTCGGTTCCCCCGCCGCCGCCCTCAGCAAGACCCACTCCGGCGATAACATATTTGAGATCAACCTCGTTTTTGACATCGAGTTCCACCGTCCGAACCAGTGCGTCAGTTGTATCAAGGTTTGTTCCCGGTGGAGCCTGGACCTCTATGCTGGCCCGGTTGGGATCGGTGCTGGGGAAAAGCTCAACGCCGTTGCCCAGAAATACGTAGGCCCCGATGATTCCACCCATGAGAATAAACGATGAAAAAACCACCATGATGCGATGGTTGAGCGCCACCCCCAGTATCCGGCTATACAATCGGATGATAACGGGTTCCTTGCCCTTTTTATTTTCCGCCTTCTTCCCGGCCTTGAGGAATGTGGCACACAGTACGGGGTTTATCACCAGAGCCACGAAAAGAGATGCGGACAGCACGACGATGAGGGTCGTGGGCAGATATTTCATAAACTCGCCCATTATGCCGGGCCAGAACAGCATGGGGCCGAAGGCGCAAAGCGTGGTGATCGTGGAGGCGATTACGGGCCAGCCAACCTCCGCAACCGCGGTCCGCGCCGCATCGACCCGATCGCGCCCCTCCTGCATATGCCTGAAGATATTTTCCACAATGACGATTGCATTATCCACCAGCATGCCCAGGGCAAGTATGAGGGAAAAAAGTACCACCATGTTAAGTGTGATCCCCATGGCCTGGAGGACAGTAAAAGAGATGAGCATTGAAAACGGGATGGCCAGAGCTACGAAGATAGCGCTCCTTAATCCGAGGAAGAGAAACAGAACGCCCAGCACGAGTATGAGACCGGTGATGATGTTGTTCTCCAATTCGGACACCATCCTCCGAATATCCTTCGACTCGTTAAGGGTCACGGCCACGTCAACCCCTGGCGGAAGCAACGGCCGTGCCACGTCAAGCAGATGGAAAACCCGATCCGAAAGCTCGATAATGTTCTCCCCGGTGCGTTTTTTCACGGCCAGTGT
Source organism: bacterium BMS3Abin14 (assembly GCA_002897695.1). Taxonomy (NCBI): domain Bacteria; species bacterium BMS3Abin14. The sequence continues at coordinate 75,219 of BDTG01000028.1, read as the reverse complement.
AACGCTGGTGCGGCCGTTGATGCGGGCATAGCTCCGGGGGTCCTCGAAGGTGTCCCTGACAGTGGCAACATCCTTCAGGTAGACCGGTTTACCATCGCGGGTAAGCAGAACCAGGTTGTCTATCTGCCTCGGATCACTGAACTCGCCCGGGACGCGAAGGAGGTACTTTCCATGCCCCAGATCGATACTCCCCCCTGGAACGTTAACGTTCTCTTTCCTTATAAGGCTCAATATTTCAGAAAAACTGAGGCGATAGGCTGCCATCCGGTCCGGGTCGAACTCCACCCGTATCTCCCGTTTCCGGCTACCGGTGATATCAACTTCCAGGACTCCTGGAATCTCCTCAATGCGGTCCTGAAGGTCCTCGGATACCTTTTTCAGCACCCTTTCGCCCACCTGTCCGGATACCGCTATCATGAGGACCGGGAACTCGGAAAGGTTGATCTCCAGAACCAGCGGGTCCGATTCGAGGTCGTCCGGCAGGTCACCCTTGACCTGGTCCACCTTGTCGCGCACCCTCTGGAGGGCATCATCAATGACGACGTTGGGGACAAATTCAACGGTTATCATGGACGCCCCTTCGGCGCTGACCGAACGGACCTTTTCCACATCCTTTATCCCCCTCAACTTTCGCTCGAGGGGAATGGTAATCAGGTTCTCGACATCCTCGGCGGCCGCGCCCTTGTAGGTCGTCTGAACGAGGATATAGGGGATGGTGATGTCCGGCCTGGATTCCCGGGGGAGGGTCACATAGCTGAAAAGGCCAACCACCAGTATGATCAGCATCAGGACAAAAACCGTTGTGCGGCGTGCGATGGATGCGTCGGTAATAAGCATGGCCTGTTTCTATCCTTCGACCACGTTTACCGGAGCGCCATTCTGAATAAGCTGCTGGCCCTTTATTACCAGTTTTTCTTTACTGGAAAGACCGTCTTTTACAATGACCTTGCCGTTTATAATCGATCCCAGCCGGACCGGGCGTTTGACGGCTTTCCCTTCCTCAACAACAAACACGAACTTCTCACCGTCACGGTCCACCACCGAGTACAGGGGAATCGCCAGCACATCCTTCAGAATACGCCGTATGAAACGAACCCGGACGATCATCCCCGGCCTGTACTGCCCATGATGGTTGTCGATCCTGATCTTTGTCCTGTAGGTTCTGGTCATGGGGTCGGCCTGATAACCGACATTGATGACCTTCCCCGTAATAGCCGAATTTTTTGTGCCGTTCACGTCGGTCGGAAGCACGGTGACCTCAGACCCTTTTTGAATAAACGATACGTCCTTTTCGGGGACATTGACCAACACCTTGAGACGATCCACCCGAACCACCACCGCGGCAGGCGTGCCGATGTTGCCGTATTCCCCCCTGTCCACCAGCAATCTGTCCAGGATTCCGTCGATGGGGGAAACAAGGACGCTCTTTTTAAGGGCAATTGCCGATTGATCGAGGAGAGAGGCGGCAGACTCATAGGCCTGTTTGGCCTCATCAAACACCCTCTCGCTGACCAGCTTCTCACGAAAGAGAGAATCCACCCGCTTCAGCTGCTTTTTTTTCAGGTCGTAATCGGCCTGATTCCTGCTCCGTCGGCTTATGAGCAATTCCCTGTCAATCTTCATAATGGCCTCCCCGGCCGAAAGACGGTCGCCCTCCCTGGGGCCGACCCACACGATGGCGCCCGGCTGCTCCAATGCAAGGGTCAGGTCCTCCCACGCTTCCAGGGTCCCGGGGAGGGTGAAGCTTTCCCTAACTGTTCGGGGGACTGTTGTCTGGACAACTACATTCACAGGCCTCTTTACCGGCATCGGGGTGGAAACCGGCACGTGCTTTCGATCCAGGCCGCCGTTGCCCTTTTTCGCGAAGATAATGCCGGCGCCCGCGATGAGCGCCAGGACCGCAATAAAGGTCAATAGCTTCCTGGTTGATGACATCTTCATTCCGCTGGTCTCCCTTGTATCTATTTGAATCCGAAGGCGCCCAGGTCGAGGGCTCCAATGGAATAGAGGAGAAGCGCCCGTGCCCTCCCCATTTCATATTGCTGGGCCGCAACAGCATTCTCAGCTTCAGCCAGCTTGTCCTGTGCCCTGAGCACATCGAGACTGACCGCCCCGCCCAGATCGAACTGCAGCCTCTCTAACCGAAAAGTTTCTTTGGCATCGTCGAGGGTGGACCTGACAAGGTCATCCTGGGCTCTGAAGGCCTCCAGGTCCCTGAGGGCATTCTCCACTGCCAGAAGATCGGCCTTTACCATCCGTCCGTATCTTTCCTTTTCCTGCCGGGTCTTTGAATAGGCCTCCTCTGCCTGAAGGCCAACGAGCCCGCCCTGGAAGAACGGCCAATCAAGCTTGAGTGAAACTGTTTTCTCGGGCACGAACGGGGCATTCTCGTCGTACCGGGTGAACGATCCCGAGAGTTTGACGCTGGGTCTCCTGCCGCCGGCGGTTAATTTTGCCTGCTGCTCCGACACCTTGATAAGCTCTCTGCCCTGCAGAAGATCGGCACGCTGAAGACGCGCCATGTCTTTGAGTTCCGCCAGAGATTTTTCCGGGATGCCCACGCCGGGGGGAACCTGTACACTTTTTGGCAGGGGAGCCCCAATGAGGTTCTCCAGGCGGCGGCGGGCCATGATGAGGCCCTTACGGGCCTGCACAAGGTCCACCTTTGCACCCGACAGGCCGGCTCGCGCCGACAACACATCAGTTTTCGGTGCATCCCCCACATCGAAACGCGCTTTGGCGGACCGAAGCTGCTCCTTCAGCCGTTCGACAGCGTCCTCTTTCAGCCGCACCAGTCTGCCGACCGTCAGCGTATCGTAGAAACCGGAAACCACACCCATCAAAACGCTTTGCCTGGCGAAAGCAAGGCCGTATTCAGCGGATTTCAGTGTATACTGTGCGCCCTTTCTCGCGATCCAGGTCCTCCCACCGGCGAAAAGGGTCTGCTCAAGGGTCAGCCCCCAGTTTTTGCTGCCCGCTGAGGTCCCGTCGGTGAAATACTGTTTCGAGGTTCCCGCATTGGCCGTCAGCCTGGGGATCAGCACGGTAAGAGCCTCTTTCATCAGGAGGTGCCCCTGGTTAAGGCCCTCACGGGCGATCTGGATGTCCTCATTATTCTCAAGGGCAAGCCGGTAGGCCTTCGAAAGTGAGATGGACGGACCATCTGAACCGAAGCTGTAACCGGGCACGGCGGCCAGGGCCAATGCCAGGAGAACAGGGATAAAACCCCCTCCCCTCCTTGGAATCGGCCGCATGGAGGGTTTTAGCCTGTCGCTTATGGATATCCGCTCACTCTCCACCGCCAGCCCCCCTCTTCTCTCCAGGCGTCCCCTCGGATGAGAGGCTCCTGCGTACAAATTCGATTATATCCGACTTCATTTCAGGGGCCTCCAGAACATCGTGAACCCTGGAATAGTGGACTCCGTTGATGAGCATGTGCAGGAAAAAAGCACTCTCCCTCACCTTAACGGGGAGGATGCTTCCATCCTCTTCGCCTCTGCGCAGGCACCCCTCGTAGACCAGAATTATCCGGCCCATGAGCTCCTGAAAGTGCGGATGATGTCGTTTATAGGTCTCGCCCTTTAAAAAAGGGGTTTCCCGGATTGCCACCGATATGGAATCCGACCTCTCATCCAGAAAATCGAGGGCGAACCGAAGCGCCCTCTCAAGGGCCTCCCAGCCGGTGCCGGGCACTTCCGCGGCTGCCAGGAGCCCGCTTACATAATCCTGGACCAGTTGGTCGCAGATAGCGACCAGGAGGTTCTCCTTGCTTTTGAAGTGATGGAAGACAGTGCCCTGGGCAACGCCCGCTCGAGCGGCGATTTCGGATGTGGCCGTTCCATTGAACCCCTGGACCGCGAAAAGCTCCGTGGCTGCGCTTAAAATATCATCTTTTCTGGACATTTTGCTCTTCCCCATGGCCCATGTTCCGACTACAATACTGACTGACCGCTCAGTCAGTACACTTTCCGCCGCATCCTGTCAAGGGGGTTTTTTCGCTTTAAATACTTGCCTTATCCGCGTCTATCTGTGTTCATCCGCGGTAAATAATTTTAAATCCTTATTAGCCCGCTGATTTACGCTGATAGATCTAACCCAGAGGTTCTGGTTTTAAACTTCGCGAAACTTCGTTAACTTCGCGGTGAATTGGCTCTGGACCCTGGTTTTCTCAGCGTGAGACAGGTTTTCAGGCCTTTTGCCGGCGGTCCACAATCCTTACCGCTTTCCCGGGAGGCTTTTCTATCCCCCCCAAGGGCAGGAGGGAGATCTTCGCCCCGAATCCCAGAAAATCGCGGAGGATCTCTCCCAACCTGCCGGCCAGGCGCATATCCGAAGGGTTCTCAACCTCAACCGTGACCTGAAGGCGATCGGCTCCATGAATCCTTTCAACCTCGATGAGGTAGTCGTTGCCCATTCCCTCCTCCTTGAGAAGAAGGGATTCGATCTGGCGGGGAAAGAAATTCACTCCCTTGACCTTGATCATATCGTCGGTGCGGCCCGTGATACGGGCAATTCTCATGTGGGTTCTGCCGCAACCACACTTTTCCCGGGATACAACAGACGTTATGTCCCTGGTTCTGAACCGGATCAGGGGGAGGGCCTCCCTGGTAAGCGTGGTGACTACCATTTCCCCGGTCTGCCCGTCCGGAAGCATGTCGCCGCTTTCGGGGTCAACGATCTCCACGAGATAGTGATCCTCCCAGATGTGGATCCCGGCACGTGCGGGGCAGTCGATCCCCAGGCCAACCCCGCCCGTCTCGGTCATGCCGATAATATCGTAGGCTTCAATACCCATCTCTTCTTCGATCCGCGCCCTCATCTCGTCGCTCCAGACCTCAGCCCCGAAGATTCCGACCTTCAACCGGGTGGAGCCCCAATCAAAGCCCTCCTGCCTGGCAATATCCATCAACCGCAGCGGATACGAGGCAATGGCAGTCAGTGCGGTGGTCCCGAGATCCTTCATGAACTGGAGCTGCAATGAACTCCGGCCGGCCCCAATGGGAACGATGAAGCTGCCGAGCCGGGCGGCCCCATAATGAAATCCGAACCCCCCGTTGAACAGACCGAAGGATGGGGTTATCTGAACCACGTCCTCGGAGCCCACCCTGGCGGCGGCAAAGCACCTGGCCATGATCTCCCCCCATTGGTCAACGTCAGCAGTGGTGTATGGGGTGATGATGGGTGTCCCTGTGGTGCCGGAACTCATATGCATCCTGACAAAGCTTTCCCTCGGAGCACAGGCGAACCGGAATGGATATCCATCCCGCAGATCGTCCTTGCTCATAAAAGGGATTTCGCCAATATCTTCAAGCGACCGAATCTCCCCGGGGTCAGGCGAACCGATCCGGGCATGATAGTCAGGGTTTTTCTCGCGGATGCGGCCGACGGTTGAGTGCAGTTTTTTTAGCTGCTCCCTGGCCAGTTCCTCCCTGGAAAGGGTTTCCCTGTCAGGCTGAAACATCAAAATCTCCTTTCACCGGTTCACTTCACACATGGTTCACGGTTTTCTTGTTTTTTTGCCGGGATACTGTTGAAAATTCTCACCGCCAAGCTGGAAGATTCTCAGGTTGCGCTCCCGTATGCCTTCCGGCCCCTTCGACAGGATAACGGACTCCAGACTGGCGGATGATACAGGGAAGTCCTCCAGTCCGGCCGCGGCTCCCAGAAGGGCAAGATTGGATGAACGGGGGACGCCCTCCTTTTCAGCCAGGGATTGGGCATCCACGGTGATAATTTTCATGTCCTCAGGATTTTTTGTCCGCTCCGGCATCTGGGAGGTATTTATGACCATTACTCCGGCCGGTCCCAGATAAGAACTTCCGGACGGGGCTTCATCCGGGTGCAGGGCCATCAGAAGAGATGCGCAGCCCCTGGGAAACAGCGGCCCCATGGCATCGCCGATACGCACAAAACACTTAACCGATCCGCCTCTCATGGCCATCCCATGGGTTTCAGTGGTCCTGATCCCGAGCCCCTGGAGCATGGCCGCCTCGCCTATGATGCGGGAAAGGAATATTACACCCTGCCCCCCACGACCAGCCAGGACGATATCGAAGGAAGGCGGCATCATGCATCCACCTCCAGACGGATGGCCCCTGGAGCGCAGACGTGAAGGCAGATCCCGCATCCGGGACACTGGTCGGCGATGATGACGGGGCCACAGGAACCCCAGACGATGGCCGGACAGCCGAATCGATCCGTACAGATACGGCATCCGTTGCAGGCATCCAGATCGATAACGGGTACGGCTCCCTGGCGGTCGTCAATCATCAGGACGCAGGGAGACCGGCAGATAACCACCGCCATTTCTCCACCTGCCGCCACATCCGCTGCGGCCCTGATATCATCGACCATTACTTTATAATCCAGGGGATCGGTTATCCATAATTCCGAAACTCCGCATCCGGTGACAATCCCCTCCAGTGGAACATGTTTCCCGTTCCCCCCCCCGGCAAGCATCCCGGTTCCAGGTGTGGGCTGTCCACCCGTCATGGCCGTTGTCCCGTTGTCCAGGACCAGCAGCACGAAAGCAGCCCCCTGTTGGACGGCATTTACAAGAGCGGGGATTCCAGCGTGACAGAAGGTCGAGTCTCCTATTACGGCGGCGATTGCCGGCATGGGGCCGTCAGATTGTCCGTAGGCCCAAAAAAAACCGGCAGCCTGGGAGATTGATGCCCCCATACAAAGCACTGTGTCCACAGCGCCTAATGCGATGCCGAGGGTGTAGCACCCTATGTCACCCGTGTAGATCCCGCCGGGCATTGCCTGCTTCAACGCCCAGAACGACGAACGGTGGGAACATCCTGCACAAAGTATGGGCGGGCTTCCGGCATCTTCCTTTTCGGCTCGATGAAAATAATCCTGTGCGCCTGCAACTTCGATGGATGTCCGGGATGCTCCAGGGAGCTTTCGGATGACAATATCCACCAGGTCAGGCGTCATTTCCCCCTCCGACGGGATAGCGCCATCCAGCCTGCCGGAGACATTCAGATAACCCGCAAGGACAGTCTCCATAACAGGCCCTGTCTCCTCGAGAACCAGGATGGTCTCAACGCCTCTCAGCATGGAGGATATTTTCTCCGGGTTCAGGGGGAAGGGAAGCCCCACGGATATGAGTTTCAGTCGATCATCCAGCCCTCTGCGCCGTATGACATCGGCCGCGTAGGCCGCGGGAACCCCGGAGGCTACTATCCCGAACGAAGGTCTGGCACCGTCCACGATCAGGTTTTTGTAGGTCCCAAGGGAAAGGGGGTCAGAGGCTATGGCCCGGATTTTTTTGTTCAACTCTCCATGCAGGGTGTATCGGTGTTTTGGCGTCGCCGCCCAGCGATCCGGATCTTTGCAAAATTCCGCCGGCCCGGACTCGGGACGGGAGACAGGGGTCTGGATGGCTGTCCTTGAATGGCAAACCCTGAGAACCGGCCTGAGAATAACGGGGATACCGTATTTTTCAGAGAGCCTGAACCCGAGATCCACCATCTCCCTGCTCTCCTCGGGCGTCGCAGGGTCCAGAACGGGAATGCCGGCCGCCATGGCCAGAGCACGCGTGTCCTGCTCTGTCTGGGAACTGTGCGGTCCAGGATCATCTGCCACCACGATGAGAAGGCCGCCCACGACGCCGGTATATGCCAGGCTCATGAGGGGATCCAAGGCCACGTTAAGGCCGACCTGCTTCATGATCGTGGCCGTTCTCAACCCACTGTAGGACCCGGCGATAGCGGTCTCCAACGCAACCTTTTCGTTGACCGACCACTCAACATGCAGATCAGCAGCCCCGTAGGCGGCCAGCGCTTCCAGAATCTCGGTTGACGGAGTGCCGGGGTAGGCCGTTGCCATACGGCACCCGGCCTCGAAGAGCCCCTGTGCTATAGCCTCATTCCCCAGGAGGAGACGTGCGCCCCCTCCCGGGGTTTCGGCAGGTGAATCAGGGTACAATCACCCATCCCCCATTCTCCACCTCAACCATGACGAGGGAATCCTTGGTGAGACCGTTGTGGTCTGAAGACGACATATTGAACGTCCCGTTGATGCCGACATAATTAGTTGTTTTTTCGATGGCATCCCTGATGCCGGCTCTATCGGCGCCGGCCTCCTCGAGCGCATGCTGGATTATCCTGAGAGCATCGTAAGCATAGCCGGTGTGCGTACTGACCGGGCCGTAGCGTTTTTCATATTTTTCCTTGATCTTCATCAGGAAGGCCTTTCGAGGATCATCGTCGGGAAGCTTCTGGGCAACGATAAAACGGCTCGCGGGCATCATGACACCCTCACCGGCGTCGCCTGCAAGTCTGATAAAGCTCGGATCCGCCTCGCCGTGGCTCAGGAAGACAGGGGTCCTGATTCCCAGCTGCCTGGCATTTTTGGCGATGATTGCCGGAGCCGGACCGATCCCCCATACGACGATGGCCTGCGCGTCAGTTCCCCTGATGGAAGTGAGCTGGGCGCTCATATTGGTGTCCTTATCGTTGTAACGTTCTTTGGCAACCACCTCGATACCAAGAGGCCCGGCCTGCGCCAGAAGCGCTTTCTTGCCGCTGTCGCCGAATCCACCGGCGGAGGTCAAAAGGGCTATCTTCCTATACCCCTCTTTGGCGAAGTAATCGTAAAGTCGTTCTACAGCAATGATACCTGTCTGTGGGGTTTTGAAAACCCATTTTTTCACGGGAATGACCACAGGGGACCCTCCCACACAGGCAACCATGGGCACCTTGCTCTCCTGGATGAACTTGATGGAGGCCATGGCGGAACCGGTGGTCGTGGGTCCGATAATCGCCAGAACCTTATCCCTGGAAACCAGCTTGCGAATGACGAGAACCGCCCGGGTCGGATCGGATTTCGTGTCGTAGGTAATCAGCTCAATTGGATGGCCGTTAACGCCGCCGGCGGCGTTGATCTCCTCTAAAAGCATCTGGGCCATCTTCATCGACGGTTCTCCGATCATGGCAGCCGGGCCCGTCAGGGCGAAGGCCGCGCCGATCCTGTAGGGCTCCGCAGCCTGGGCCGTCGGCGTCATTATCCCCAGGGTTAGCATCATGGCCGCAATCGTAAAAGCACCTGTCGTTTTCTTGTTCATGTTCGACCCCTTCCTTTTAAAAGGTTTAATACTCCCTTTAACGTAAAAAAGCCCCGCCGGTTCCGGCGGGGCTTGAAGTGACTTTTGGTCCTTGGGATCAGGCGCCCTGACGGCCTTCCGGCGAAGTTGCCAATTTCACACACCACCACCATGACCGTTCCAGGCCCGAAAGTGCAAAGGATGTGTAAAGTTCAGAGCGCATATTAAATATCCCCTTCAGCTTACTTCGTAACACGGGACATCCTGTCCGGTCAAGGCCGAAAAATTCAGAGCAGAAAGTTCACCTTTCTAGCAGAACACGGCTTTCAGATACTCCCTGTTGAGTTTCGCGATGAACTTCACGTCAATCCCCTTTGGACACGCCGCCTGGCACTCGTAATGATTGGTACAGTTGCCAAACCCGCAGTCCTTCATCGCATCCAGCATCTTCTGGACGCGTTCCTTTGCCTCCACCTGACCCTGGGGCAAAGCGGCAAACTGGGAAACCTTGGCGCTGGTAAACAGCATGGCGGATCCGTTGGGACAGGCGGCAACGCAGGCCCCGCAACCGATGCATTCGGCGGCGTCCATGGAATAATCAGCGGCCTGCTTGGCGATCAGAATGGCGTTTGCGTCCACCGGAGAACCGGCGTGCACGGAGATATACCCCCCCTCCTGAATTATTTTATCAAAGGCGCTGCGGTCCACCATCAGATCCTTGCGAATGGGAAACGCCTTGGCCCGCCAGGGCTCGATGTAGATCGTGTCCCCGTCCTTGAAATTCCGCATGTGCAGTTGACAGGTGGTGGTCCTTTCCTGCCCGCCATGGGGAACCCCGTTGATTACCATGGAACATGCTCCGCATATTCCCTCACGGCAGTCATGGTCGAATACTATGGGTTCTTTCCCTGCGAGGATGAGTTCCCGGTTCACCACGTCCAGCATTTCCAGGAAGGAATGGTGGGTAGTGATCCCGTTGGCAAGGTACGTCTCAAAGCGGCCGGCGTCCTTTGGTTCCTTCTGACGCCAGACGACCAGCTTCAATGTCATCGTCTTTTGCTCAGCATTTCCGCTCATTATTTGTAGCTCCTTACCGCGAGGTGAACTTTTTCGAATTTCAGGGGTTCCTTATGGAGCTCAGGCTCCTTGTCAACCCCCTTGAACTCCCAGGCCGCCGAATAGGTAAAGTTCTCGTCGTCACGTATCGCCTCGCCATCCTCCGTCTGGTGCTCAACACGGAAGTGGCCTCCGCACGATTCGTCCCGGTGTAGGGCATCGCGAGCGAGCAGTTCGGCAAACTCCAGAAAATCCACCGCCCGGCCGGCTTTCTCCAACTCCTGGTTGATCTCTGTCCCGGTCCCGGGCACTTTCACATTCTCCCAGAACTCCTTGCGGATGGCGGGGATCTTATGGATCGCATCCGTGAGGCTTTCCTTGCTGCGCGTCATGCCCGCGTCCTCCCACATGACGTGGTGAAGATCGCGCCTGAACTCGGCCGCGGTGCGCTTTCCATCGACGGACAGGAGTTTCCGGATGTTCGATTTGACATCCTCGATAGAGGCTTTGACTTCCGGACTGTCGGCACTGAGCCTGCCCGGTGTTACCCCGGAAAGGTAGTTTGCCAGGGTATAAGGGATAATGAAGTAGCCGTCGGCCAGACCCTGCATGAGGGCACTGGCGCCAAGCCTGTTCGCGCCGTGCACGGAGAAATTGGCCTCGCCCAGGACGAACAGACCGGGGATGTTGCTCATGAGGCTGTAGTCCACCCACAGCCCGCCCATGGAATAGTGAGGTGCGGGATAAATGCGCATGGGGACTTTGTAGCCGTCCTCGCCGGTTATCTGTTCGTACATTTCGAACAGGTTCCCATACCTTTCACGAATCAAATCCTCACCGAGACGTTTGATGGGATCCCGGAAGTCCAGATAAACACCGCGGCCGGTGGGCCCTACACCACGCCCGTCATCGCACTGTTCCTTGGCTGCACGGGAGGCAATGTCCCGGGGCGCGAGGTTCCCGAAAGCAGGGTATTTCCTCTCGAGATAGTAGTCGCGATCCTCCTCGGGAATCTGGTCGGGAGGACGATTTTCCCCGTGTTTTTTGGGAACCCAGCATCTGCCGTCGTTGCGGAGAGACTCGGACATGAGCGTCAGCTTCGACTGGTAGTCGCCCGACTGCGGGATACAGGTGGGATGGATCTGGGTGTAACAGGGATTGGCCAAAAAGGCGCCTTTCCGGTATGCTTTCCAGATGGCCGAAACGCTGGAACCCATGGCATTGGTGGACAGGTCGAACACGTTGACATACCCACCGGTACACAGGAGAACAGCGTCACCGACATGGCTGCTGATCTCGCCTGTGAGAAGATTACGAACGGTTATCCCCTTAGCCTCACCGTCCACCAGTATGAGGTCCTGCATCTCTGTCCGGGGGAATATCCTGACCCCTCCCGCCTTGATCTGGAGGGACATGGCCGAGTAGGCCCCGAGCAGGAGCTGCTGTCCCGTCTGCCCCCTGGCGAAAAATGTCCTGGAAACCTGAGCCCCCCCGAACGAACGGTTGTCGAGGTAACCGGCGTAGTCACGGGCGAAAGGGATGCCCTGGGCGACGCACTGGTCGATGATGCTGTTGCTCACCTGGGCCAGGCGCCACACATCGGCCTCGCGGGACCGGAAGTCACCGCCTTTAACCGTATCGTAGAAGAGACGCCAGACGCTGTCGGCATCGTTGGGGTAGTTCTTGGCGGCGTTGATCCCGCCCTGGGCGGCTATGGAATGGGCGCGCCGGGGGCTGTCCTGGTAGCAGAACGACTCCACGTTGTACCCAAGCCCGGCAAGGGTTGCGGCGGACGAAGCGCCGGCAAGGCCGGTGCCGACGATGAGAACCTTGAAATTCCGTTTGTTGGTCGGGTTGACCGGCTTCATATCGTTGCGGTACTTATCCCATGTTTCTTCAATGGGTCCTGTCGGACTCTTTCCGTCAAGTATCATTGTCACGCCCCCTATCTGGCCAGGATGCCGGCCAGGATGAGGACCGGGATCGCGCCGTACCCAACGAGAAACAGCACGGATAGCGCGATGCCCACCGCGTTAATCCTCGGCCGTGTCCGATCGTTATTGAGCCCCAGGGTCTGCAAAAAACTCTCGGCGCCATGGTAGAGATGGAGGAACAGGGCAACTACGGCGACGAGATATATAGCGGAATTGGACGCTACCCGAAGGCTGCTGACGACCATGTTAAAGACATCATAACGCCCTTCGGCATCCAGTGTCTGGACGATATCCGGGGTGACGCGGAATGTGAACTGGAGCAGGTGGTAGATGATGAAGGCCAGGAGAACAAGCCCTGTCCAGATCATGGTCCTGCCGGCAAAGGTGGCCTTGAGCCTCCTGGTTACAGCGTATTTTCGCCCTTTTGCGCCCCAGTTTTCCAGCGTCAGGGTGATTCCGAAATAGATATGCAGACATAGCAGAACGAACATGATGATTCGTTCCGGCCACACCAGGATGGGCAGACTGCGAAGATGCTCCGCGTATGCGTTCAACCAGCCGGCGCCCACAAAAATAGTGGAGTTTCCCAGCAGGTGCGCAACGACGAACAGGAGCATGAACAGGCCACTCACCGCCATGAACATCTTTCTCCCGACGGAACTAGTGAGCATTGACATGGCACCTTTCCTTTGATTATACGGTTGTGGTTAATAAAAACGGACGACAGAAATGATTACCCCGCGGCAAAACCGGGGAAACGCAGCAAACTTAATCCCGGCGTACCCTCCTCCTCTGAAAATTTGTATACAGTATACACGGGAACATAGGACTTTAGATGCAAGATGTCAACTATCCCGGACGGGGCGCTTGGGGTCGGCCGGCTACCAACCCGGCTTTCCATCCGAGAGCAGGACTCTTCTTCCCCCTCCCTGCTTCCACAGGCCGGTCAGTGTGGCATCATAGACCACAAAATCCAGGTGAAATGGGGCCACAACGTTCCCTCCGAAGGTGTGGTTATCACCGAAGGCGAGGTGAACCGTCCCGAGAATTTTCTCCGATTCAAGGATACTGTCCGGGCGCGTTGCGCCTGGATTGGTACCGATGCCCAGTTCAGCGACATTATTGTTGTCGGGGTGGGCGGAAAAAAGGCCCTCGATCCATCTTACATCATCCGGATTCTCGCCGGAGACCGAGACCGCCCGGCCCTTTTCGACAAATACCTTCATCGGAGCAGCCAGTTTTAACGATGGGCCCCATTCAATGACCAGGGTTCCTTCCGTGGTCCCCTCCAGGGGGGCGACGAAAACCTCACCGGCAGGGAGGTTGCCGAATGACCCGGGTTTTGTCAGGTCACCATCATCCGTCTTGAAAGGCCTTTCCGACACATCCAGTTCCAGATTGGTGCCGTTGCCGGCATGGATTTCCAGGGAATTCACCCCTTCGAGCGCCCTCGCAAGGGCCTGGGTGGAATTCGCAAGGGCTCTCCAGTCCACATTCATCGAACCGAAAAACATATCCCTGAGAAAGTGGGGCATGCTGGCATAGCGAGCCTTTCCCCACATGGTGAGAAGCTTGCGAAAGGAGGTATGGCTGGTGGAATTGAACGCAAGGGCGACGACGGTATCCACGGCATCCGCAGGGGAGACCATCTCCCCTGCGGCCCGGATATCCTCCTCTGAGGCGGTCTTTTCGATAAGCCTCTTTAACAGGCCGCTTCTCCGAAACCGCTGCACTGTCTCCCGGCCAAAGGAGGCTTCCCATACCTGCTCCGGGGGTTCGATGCCGCTTCTTCCTGTGGACGGGAATATGACGGTCGTGGTCCCCGGATGAATCAGCTCAAGGCACTCGCCCACATCCAGCGCCAGTCGCGGGTCCATGACATCGTCACCCTTATCGCCAAGCAACAGGAGCGTTTCATCCTCCTTCACGCCCAGGTTGACCTTGATGAGTGAACGTACAACACTCTCCAGTTCACGACGACCGGCCTCAGACATTTTCATTCCCCCTTGTTTTTTGGAATTCCAGGGCTGATTTACCACGGCATGACCGCTTTCAGGTCATACCACCCTTCGACGCGAACGCTCTTCGCCCCTCTGGACGCTGGACTCTGGACTATTATTTCCTGAGGCCGAACTGCTTGATCTTCCTGTGAAGGTTGCTCCGTTCGATGCCGACTTCCTCGGCAGTTTTGGAGACATTCCAGCCGTTGCGCTCAAGGCTTTCGAGGAAAAACTTCCGCTCAAAATCCTCACGGGCTTTCCGGTAATCCCCCTCCTGGGCCGCCTCACCCGCATCCTTCCTCAAGTTGCCCTGTTTTATGGATACCGGGATCAGGCCGACAGAAATAACTTCATCCGGTGACAGGATCACGAGGCGCTCCACGACGTTCCTGAGTTCCCGTATATTCCCCGGCCAGGAGTAGGATGACATCATCACAAGGGCTTCCTTCGAGAAAGAAAGCCTTTTTTTGGAATAAAGGTCCCCCAACTCGAGCAGAAAACTTTTCAGCAGTTCCGGAATATCCTCTTTCCGTTCCCGAAGGGGTGGAATATGGAAGGGAAAAACGTTCAGCCGAAAGAAGAGATCCTCTCTGAATCGGCCTTGGGAAATTTCCAAACCCAGATCCTTGTTTGTCGCGGCTACAATGCGGACATCAACTTCAACATCCCTGTTCCCGCCCACCCTCTGGAACAGCTTCTCCTCCAGGACCCGAAGGATTTTAGCCTGGGTAGCAAGACTCATGTCTCCTATCTCATCCAGAAAGAGGGTGCCGTGGTTGGCCAGGTCGAATTTACCCATCTTCCGGGCATTGGCGCCGGTAAAGGCGCCCCTCTCGTATCCAAACAGCTCGCTCTCGATAAGGCCCTCAGGAATAGCCGCGCAGTTGACGGCCACGAACGGTTCCTTTCCCCTGTGGGATGCCGAGTGCAGGGCCCTTGCCAGGAGCTCTTTGCCTGTCCCGTTATCTCCTGTGATCAAAACCGAAGCCATGGTCGGTGCGACGATTCGGAGCTGCTCGATAATCGCTTTCATCACAGGGGACTTGTTCACGAGCTCACCCGTTCTGCCCTGGGCATCCCTGAGCGCCCGATTTTCCTCAACGAGTTCCCTTTGACTGATGGCATTTCGAAGGGCCAGGGTAAGCCGATCAATGGACAGTGGTTTTTCCAGAAAGTCGAAAGCCCCCAGCTTGGTGGCCGTAACGGCAGTCTCAATGTTTCCATGGCCAGACATGATAATTACAGGCAGCTCGGGATCCTGTCGGGCCATTCCCCGGAGCGTTTCGACTCCATCCATTCCCGGCATCCAGACGTCAAGCAGCACAGCGTCGGGACTGTCCACGGCCACCCTGGTCAACGCAGATTCTCCATCGGCTGCCTCCAGAACGGAAAAACCTTCATCCTGAAGTATCGTGCTGATACTTTCCCGGACCCTTTTGTCGTCATCGACAACGAGGATCAGTCCGCCGGTTTTTCTTCGGCTCAAACCATTACCTCCTTTTCCTTCCGGACTTTTCGAATTGAACGCCCCTCAGTGGGCGCTTCGGTGACTTCCTGCGAAGTCATCAATCGGGGTCAGGCTCGCCTTCCGGGATCAATGTCAACCGGTATCCTGACTGAAAACACGCTTCCGCTTGGGTGGTTTTCCATATGGGTGATCGTTCCGCCATGCTCCTCTACGATCCTCTGGGTAATCGCCAGGCCTAATCCGGACCCATCCTCTCTTGTGCTGAAATAGGGCTCGAAAATCCTGTTCCGAAGATTCTCCCGAACCCCGACCCCCGTATCAGCCACGGATATTTCAAGTATGCCATGGGTCCTCAGGAGGTTGGTTGAAACCAATATCTCCCCTTCTCCTTTTTCCTCAACGGCCTTGATGGCGTTGTCAATGAGATTGATCAGCACCCTGCGTATCTGCTCGTGGTCAAAACTTATAACAGGCAGATCAGGTTCAAGCTGCATCCCAATTTTCATTTTCATTGATTTTCCGCCGCTATATAGTGCAGTCACTTCACTGATTGTCCCGTTAATGTCCCCCGGAACGGAAGTAAGCACAGGAAGCCGGGCGAATTGGGAAAATTCGTTAACCAAACTCCGCATCCAGTCAACCTCCCTGATTATTGACGCGGTTCCTTCACTCATAATTCGGGCATCCTCCTCATCCAGATGCCCCATAAGCCTCTTCCTGATCCTTTCCGCGGAAAGTTTTATGGGGGTCAGCGGATTTTTTATTTCGTGGGCAATCCGGGTTGCCACTTCAGACCATGCCGCTTTTTTCTGGGCGTTGACGAGTTGCGTCATATCCTCCAGAACGAGGACAAACCCCATGGGCTTTCCTGCCGGATCATCCAGGACACTGATATTCAGGCGGAGAATAAGGGGTGTTCCGGCGACTACGATCGGGATTTCACGCCTGACGTTTCGGAGGTCCGAATCGAGAGCCGCCTTCAGCATTCCGCGCATGACACGAACATGCTCCGCCCCCAGGAGGTCGTCAATACATCTCCCGAGCACATCCTCCGGGTTGACCACAAACATGACCTCGGCTGCACGGTTGAAGGTGTTGATCCTCCCCTCCATATCCATGGAAACTACGCCCGTGCCGACATCCCTTAAAACCGTCTCTATGTAGGTGCGTCGCTGTTCATTTTCGAAGTATGCTTTCTCCAGGTCACCATGGGCCTTCTCGAGCCGCAGCCTGCCCTCTTCCAGCTCACCCGTCATCCGGTTGAAGGCCTGAACGAGGATACCGATCTCGTCCGTTGCCGTAACATCAACACGGACCGAAAGATCCCCGCCGGCGACCTTTTCCGCCCCCTCGGCGAGGGACTGGATGGGAACGGTAATGCTGCGTGCAATGTAAAAACCCAGCCAGGATGCGGAAAACAGGATGAGCATGGCCAGGAAAATAAGATAGGCCCTGTAGTTGGTATATATGGGTTTTTTCAGCAGCTTCATCTCAGTGTAGCCACGGTAGGTCTTGGCAATGTTCTCGGCCTTTGCCCTGACATTTTCCGGAACGAATATAGAGACGATCACAGCGCCCTGACCCCGGGGTGTCATAAGAGGAGCCGCCCCCTTGATAAACTCTCCTTTCATGGCCTTGCCGATACCGTCAACAACCCTGCCGACACTTGCGTTCTGGACCAGACTGCTTTGGGGGTCAGTCACCTCCTGCGGTCCCAATCCGTCCCAGGCATCGGCAATACGTTGTCCATAATGGTCGAATAGTTCAATGTCGGAAACCGAATAATCCTTTCGAACAGCTTCAAGCCGATCGCCAATGTCTTTCTCTCCATCAATCTCCCCAAGGCGGTCCGAAACCCTTTGAGCCAGCACCCTGGCTCGACCGGTCATGGTCGAATAATAGTCCCGGGAGATGGAAACGCTGTCCTCAACTGCCTGCTCCACATTGATATTGAACCAGTACCGCACACTGTCGGAAATAAACCCTTCGGCCACGAAGAGAAGCAGGATAGTGGGAATAAGGGAAAACCCGGCAAGGATCAGTACCAGTTTAGCCCTGAGGTGATAGCCAAAAACCTTTCTTCGGCCTTCGTAGAACAGTTTGATGACGTTCCGGGCCAGAAGAAAGATGAGTACCGTGACCAGAAGAACATTGATATTGATCAGAAAAAAAACAAAGAGATTCCCGCCCCTGGGGACGGCGGACTGAAAATCCCTGTACCGGCTACCAAAAAAAAGAGCCAGCCCTATGAGAAGGACAAGAAGGACGATGGCGGTCAGCCGTGATCTTACATCCAGAATCTTTGGGAGTTTAGCCGGCAAAATCACTCCTAATAGGAAAATTCCACCTGTTTCCAGGGGGTGTCACTGTTGAAGATGCTCGTGAAGAAAAAGAGGTATCCCAGAACAGAGGGTAGTTCCACCGAATTTAAGGTCGCCATAACCCTGACCCGATACCGCACATGGCTCCTGAGCTTTTTCAGAGGGTAGAGATGCCATTCCTCTACCCTGGACATCCACCTGAAAGCCTCGTTCGCATCCTTCGTTGTTTTCTGAAGATCATCCCTGTACCCCTCTGTCTTGAAATCGAAAATCTTCTTCACAGGGTTGTACTGAATTGTGTGGACGACATCCTCCGTGCGGAGAATCCTTTCTCCCAGAGGAGCCCCTTTTTTTGTCAGCCTGATTTTGTATCGAAATGTCAGGGGGACCCCCCCCATAACGGCTTCCCTTACCTTCTCACTGATAGGGGCATCGAGTTTCGCCGAAAGAAGGACATCCTGCTGCCCAGCCCTGAGTGTTACCTCAGAGATGACCGGCTTCCTCCCCGCGGCGGCAACGGCAAGCCCCGGTGAAAGGAGGGTCTGGAGCGCCAGGAAGATGAGAAGGCAGCCTGTTACACGCCGGATTTCGCAGTTCACAGTTATCGGGAGTCTCCCTTGCGTACGCACGGATACACATTTTTATTGGCAGATTGCTGGAGATTATATCATTTAGGAGTATCTCAACAAGGATAATGTGTGGCAAAAACACCACATTGTTCCGAAAGTCGGGGAACTACCATTAAGTCCAACGTTCAACGTGAGAAAGAATGTCCAACGTCCAACGGGGAAGGGCAAGTTTGAGGTTTGAGGGATGCGGGGGAGCAATCAGGACAGGGGCAACACTTTTAGTTCAGGACATAGATAACACTTCGTTACCTCAATGCTCCCATACACGTCCCATTGCCTTAACTGTCTCTGACACAAGGGCTTCCTCGAAGCTTTCGTCTCGGGTTCCAGATTCCGCCGAGCCTCTTGATCTTTCATTTGGGGGGAGCTGCATAGGCCCGACGCGGCTTCAAACATCATGACTCACCCTGTCTTGAAGCCGTTCCGGCCCGAACAATTGCCTCAGTCTTCGCTTGATATCTGGCAGTAAAATTAGGCCTACGCATGTAGAGAATTGCTCGCAATGGCCACCGAGCGAACTTATTTTCGCTCCTCGAGAATAGTCTGTATATCGTGATAATGGGTCTCGACAAACCGGACACTTGTGTCCAGCTCTCCAAGCTGCAGCGGGACTTCAGCGTCGTCCGAATTTATCAACGCGTTTTTCAAAGGCTCCATGGCACCTTTGTCATGTTTCACAAATTCGTTATACATAGCCGCACATAGGGGGCACAGGGCAATATAAAACTCTTCCATCTCGCGATCAAAATCATTCAATAATTCGACGGCTTCAAAATAATACTGGCTATCCTTCTTTTTGAAGGGCATTTCATTCTGGCATATTTGGCAAATCATCTGCCTTTCTTTGTTCGTATATGTTTCTCTCAGCCAAATTTTGGGATCTATAGTATTTTCAGTAACCTTTTTACTGTAAGGTTTCTTTTCATATTTCTTTTTGGGTGCCTTATGGTATTTTTCAGTTGTTTTTTTTCTGCGGCGGTCAACATTCGATGAGGCTTTTCGGGGGAATTCCGGCTGTTTTTCGTTGGAATTAGAGAGCAATAAGTCAATTTGTTCTTTGACTTCTGGAGAGGCTTCAGCAATTTTCTTGGCCTTTTCGATATTATCTAATGAAATACCTGCTTCTTCCGCAAGTTTAGCGACAACATCTTTCTTCATACCTAACTGGTTGACCGGTTTTTCATCACGAACAAATGATTCCGGTAGATCGTCGAGCTTGAGTTCAGCGGGTTTATGAAAGTTGTCTTGCTTATCTGGCAGCCAAGGGGTGTCCATCAATAATCGGCCAAAATTTGACGTTAATTCCTCTTCTTCGTAGACGCTTGCATTCAGTGAAAAATCTTGCCGGCTTGATCTTATAATTTTGCCCTTAATGCAATGACTGTACTTTACCGCTACTTCGTTCCAAATGATTTTGCTCTTTTCACCTGATGGATTCTTTATGGCATATTGGATTCCGTCTATTTGAATATCTGGATCAAAACCTCTTAGCCCACGCCTATGCCAATTCTTATATTCAAGCTGCATGTAATCCACTGAACCATTTTTTGACTTACATCGTATTCGTATCTTATCAGTGACTCCCAGATCTTCGAAAACCGCCAAGACGGACTGATTATAAAATTCTGGCCTAACGAAACCAACTGTGTTGCTGCCAGAAAAGTATGCTTCCAACTCATTACTCCAGAAATACGCGTCAATTGGCCTTCTGAAACTGGTCGTTTCTATGCCGGGTGTTTCCGTAAAAATAAACTCCGTTGCCTGTAACTGTTCTATCAGTCTTCTCTTCTTTTTTTGAGAGTCAGTTTCGTAAGCCTTTAGGATTTTTTTTATGTCCTGGCGATGTTCATCATCTGAGATATCAGGATTAGATTGCCTGTATTTGGGAAGAACATGTTCTATCACTTCAGCAACTGCATCAGGCTTTGTGAGCCCTAATTTCTTGAGGAATTCAAGCGCCTTTTCATCTTTAGATATTTTTCTGGACACCACTGGAAACTCTGTATCGTTTTCAGGTGGCAAGTAAGCATTAGGAGAACCGTCTTGCTTGAATGGAATAACATAAGGACCTTCTTCGAGACGAACAACAGGTTTATTTTTTAACTTGTCAATAAGTGTGGGGCGTTTTTCACAAAAAGCATAAAATTTAAGTAGCCAGGTGATACTTTGCGCCTCTAGGAAATCAGACGTAAGTTTTTCAATTAAATCTTGTGGGCGAATCTCAGCAACAATAAGTGATTCTGTCTCCTCTCCAGTATCGTAGTAGCCTGGCTTCCAACCAACTAAATATCGATGGATATCTTTTTTATTTTCCGTTATATCTGTTGTAAGCCATTCTAATTTTATCGATTTGCTTAATAGGAAGGAAAGTTGTTCCGAGCTCATTAAGTTCACAAGGTCTTCAGCGCGAGCGAGCACTGCACGCTTCCCGGCAACGTAATTACCATCTGTTGTCGGAAGAAAATCTTGATTTCTTAGTGCACCCCGCACCTTTTCATATATTGGCCGAAATAAGCTATCTTGTGGAAATACATCGAGTCTGATTGGTAGAGCCTCAAGAAAACTGGGAGTTAATAACCTATTTTCCTTTAACCAAGGCAAGACTATTTCGGTTAAAAGATCTGCCGTTTCGATGATTAGTCTTCTATTCCATTCGTTATTTTCAATGTCCGAACGCGAAGCAGTAGTGTCATAAGGACCATGAACAAAAAAACCAAAACGCGTCTCAAGTTTTGTGGGGAAATAAACAATCAATGGAGAAGATTCAATTTTCTGTATAATTTCTCTTTCTAATTTTACATCATTTTTTAATCTGAATGCTACTTCAACAAAACTCTCAAAAGATGAATTCCCAGCCTCAATCTGTCGTCTGAAAACAAGCCACTCCTCTTCTTCATTTTCATTTCCGTGCTGTCCTATCACAGTAACCTTTTGGGCGAACTGGCCTTGCTGTTTTGATTCTTTAAGATATAGTCCTTCATCTTGGTCTTCAATTTTCCATTTAATTTCCGTTATGTTACCCAGGAAAAGTAAGATGCGGGAACCAATCTTTTTCAGCTTCTCTTCTATGAGCTGAAATGCTTGTTCTTTTGAAAGGTCTTTATGATTGAAGGGGAAAACAAAGGTTGTCTCTCCGCTGGCTATTTGTGGAAATTTATCAGCGCTTCGAGGTCGAATATATCGTTCGATAATAAAATGTTCGGCTCCAGAGTGAATTTCTGGTGTTGAAGTAAATGCATATACTGACTTAAATCCTATGCCAAATTTTCCAATTTGAGTCTTATCTTCGGACTTGGTGCCTTTAAGAACGTTTGAAATGCCTTTTACATCTTCTATGTTAAAGTTTTCCCCGAAGTGTCTAAATTCCATTCTATCTTTATAGAGAAGAAACTTAACGTTGGTGGGCAATTCACTTTCTGGATTGTTTCGCTTGCGACGCCCTAGTGCATCTTCAGCGTTTTGAAGAAGCTCGTAGATAAAATGTGTGCGATCACTGTGGAGTTGTTCTGATATGAGCTGACCTATGTCGTCAAATTCCTCACCACGACGGCGAATATTATCCTTGCAAATCTGTTCGTAGTCACTCGGCATCCGACAACCCTCCATCGATGTGGATTACCCCATACGCCACCGGTTGGGCGGTAATATCGGCCCGTTCCATAGCAATATCCAATTCTTGAATGCGACGCGCGTAATCCGCTTCAGCCGCTGCAATTTGAGCTTGGCGCATCCGCCTGATTTTGTCATTACTCGCTTGACCCAGTTGTTCTTCAAGAAGTGAGATCCGGGCTCTGTGGCTCGTTGTCAAACTCTCCCTCCGGTATTCAGCCAGTTCCTGGGTCTTTCGTTGATGGTTTTTGCGTGCTTCAGACCACAGCCTGTGATGCTGCGCATCCAGACCATCCCAAATGGCGGGATCTGCGACGTCGATCCTTCCAGTGGGATCTCCTTCCGCTTTCTCAACAAGACCTGGAAGGTGTTCGGTCACCACGTCCGAGGAAGCAACAGGCCGCAAGACCAAATCCTCCCTAACGCCATGGAACTGCCATTGGAAGATGGCGAATTCGTATCTGCCTTTCGGGACATCATTGCTGTTAACCTTCAGGGCTGTAAATACGCGCTTTCTGGCATCGAATGCCATGGCCGCCTGTTTTACCAAGGGATGGAGGGGCATAATGAAAACGGCCTCAGGGTGGTGCGAAGCGCACTCGGACTCGAAGGTCATTAGAAGATGAGGGTTGCCACCCTTCAACCAGTTTTCCCATTCTCGATACGCGGACGTGTTCTGGCGGGGTAGTCTTTGAAAATCCCGTAGTACACTACTCCTTGATTCTTGCGAAAGCCGAAGCGTTTTCAGTGCTTTCTCGCCGAGTATGAACTCCTGTTCCTTTCCGCAAACCCGCTGAAGGTAAATCGTTATGAGCCTTCGTATTGAAGAGGGAGACAGCCAGAAACTCGACGCCTGTTCGATTTCCCGCTTCATTTGGTCTTGAGGAAGACGGATGCCGAATAGCTCAAGTTGTTTCTGCTCGAGGTCATCCTGTTCTTGTATTAGCCTGATCTTATTGTCCGCTAATTGTTGGAACTGCTCTCCGCGCTCAGCTTCACTCAGAGAGAAGTTATCCGCAATATTACGAATTTCTCGACTGATTTCACCAAGTATCTCTTCACTACCGCCCAGGGCATTATTGAACACTCCTATGCGAACCAGACAGCGTTCATAGATGTCCGCGTCCACAGTCCCTGGCGTAATCATATTGAAGATAGCCACCTTTTCACTTTTCTGCCCCCAGCGGTCAATTCGTCCTATTCTCTGCTCAATCCGCATCGGATTCCAGGGCAGGTCATAGTTCACAATGCAATCACAGAACTGGTAGTCCAAGCCTTCACAACCGATCTCGGAAAACAGAAGAACGTCGAGACCGTTATCCTGATCTCGCTGCATCTCAAAGCGGTTACGAAGATCGACACGGTCCTCGTCAGGTGTGCCGCCATGAATCATTCCAACCCGAAAACTATCTGCGTTCAGATGTTCATAGAGATAGTGAAGCGTGTGCCGAAAACTGCTAAAAAGCATCACTTTGTTGTTTGGCAGACCCTGCTTGTCTCTTATGACTTTACGGAGAGCGTCAAGCTTGGGGTCATTCGGATCGAGAGCACGCGCCTTCTCAAGGATGGTTTTAATTCGTGATTCGATGCTATCGATGATGTCGCTTTGTGGAACTGGTTCGGTGTTGTCGGCCTCCTCCCATGATAATTCATCAAGATGCCGGTTGAGAATTTCGTCAAGGAAAGGGGCGAGGCCGAAAAGGCAGCTCGCAGCCTGACGTCTAATTGTTGTCATCATGAACTTGACGTTAACATCCCCATGAAGTCTGCTGAATATCTCCGCCTGGACTTGAATCAGTTCGTCATGAAGCTCTTTTTGGGGGGGGGTAAATTCAACAACCACGGTTTCCGGATTTCGGATCGTGAACTCCCCGATATCGCGGCGTCGCGTTCGATTGATTATCCCGGAGAAGGTATGTAACGCCTCGAGGTCGGTAATCAGCTGTACACGCTCCTCCAATCCGATTTTGCCTTTCGAAATTAGAGTATGTATGCGGTTGAATTCAGGATTATGTTTAAGAATCGATTGTCCCCAGGGTGTCCCAGCAGCCTGATCGAGAGCTTCATTGGCCTGGGTCGTCCAGTCCGGTTCCTGGGCACGCGCCAATGCGACCGCTTGGTTTATAAACGGATTCGGCTCTGACATGTGCTCAAAGCTCTCTTGGTCGATAATAAGGTCGGGGCGGAGGGTGTTCAGCAAAACAAAGAGGTCATGGCTGCCAAGTTGAATCGGCGTCGCTGTCAGAAAGACCACGGCTTCCGCATGGTCACAGAAAAACCGCACGGCTTTGTGGCTGAACGTATCCTGATTCCGGATGTGGTGCGCCTCATCCACGATAACCAGATCGAAGCGAGGGGGTGGGTCCAAATCCAACAACCCCTTTTTGCACTTTCGTTTGCCGTCAGAGCCCGAGCCATAGAGAAGGACTTCGTCGAATAAGGAATATGGGATGATGACTCGCTGGTGCTGCTCTGGCCAGGTTCCTTCCAAATCCATTTCGTTTATGCAATACCTGAGCGTCCCACCGTCAAGATGAATAAAACGCTCTTCAAACCGCTTCATCTCAATCTGCCACTTACGCTCGGTAACAAGAGGGCGAGGGCATATGATGAGGATCGAGCGTATATCTCGTCGTGCCTGCAGTTCTCGGAGAATCAGACCCGCTTCGATTGTCTTGCCGACGCCCACGCCATCGGCGACCAGCAATCGAGGACGGTCTGATCTGATAAACCGCAAGACGGGCCGGAACTGATAGGGGATAAAATCGGCTCGTGCGGCATTCAAGGAATAGAGCGTGGAGAGTCCCGGATATCGAATTTGCAGCGCGGTGAGGTAGGAATGAAATTCCTCGCACGGCAAGAATCGGGACTCGGCTTCCTGCCGGTCTTCAGCTTTGAGTTGCGATGCGTAGTATGTCTGCGTCTCACCCTCCACCGTACTTCTTGAAGCAGAGCTTCGTCCGCCTCAATGACTGTGGCAAAACGTTGCAGGGTGTCCAAGTCACGGTATACATCGTCGACCGGAAATCCTTCACTGCCGGCGTGCGCCCACCGATTGCGAACTGTCTGCATTTCTTTAACAAAATGGCGAACTTCCGGGGATAGATTCATCTTCATTGAAATCTGGTACCAGTTCTGATCCAACACCCGAAGCAAGGCAGCAAGATCCAATGATGAGAGGTGGACTATTCCTTTCTGTTTGATCCGCGGTGTTGCTGAAAAGACAGCTTGTCCACCACAGCATTTTTCCACCAGTTATCAAGAAGTGAAGGCAATAGCCTGTCAAGATAATTTGCAAGGGCCTCAGCCGCCCCACTCAGTAAAGTCGCAAACGAGGCCTGCATTTGATTGTTATCTTTCGCATGGTTTTGAGTCATAGCAAGAAAGCTCGCTTTCACTGGAGGCATGTTTGTCCGCAGCCTCGACTCCACTGGATACTCCTCGCCTAAAAGGCGATGGGTTTAAGGGTTGTCAACTGGAAATTGACTGTCATCATGAATCGGCTCCCCTTCTTGCTCTTCAATATACTCCTGGATCATCTCATCTGTGATGGTACCGGAGGAAACAGCAAGATAGCCGCGAGCCCAAAAATGACGACCCCAAAATTGCTTGCGCAAGTGGGGAAACTCCTTAAAGAAGCACCCGGAAACTGATTCCCTTCAACCATTGCACTACCTGACTGATACACTGATATTATGACTCGGACGACAGGATATAAAAACGTGAACATGGTCGCTGCCAACTTTACCCGACAGGATCTCTATCTCACGTTCAATCGATATCTGACATAATTATGTTATCACATCCTTCCCTTCACCTAAAGACGAGGGATTTTCCCCGTCCCCGATAATGACATTAATGGGCTTGCCCGACACCAAAAGTCTCCCTTTTTAAAAGTCGTTTTTGGGATCGAGGCATACCACGTCGAACCGGACAAGACAATTGTCACATAATATAGGCGAGTTTGAGATTCTTCGATTCTTCGATGCTTCGATACGCCCTTACTCCCTTGCTCCCATGTCTGTTTCACCAAGGTTTCAGTGCCAGATTTTAACCTCAAGCCTCAAACTACAAACTTGCTCTTACTGCCCATCGCCTGTTTTCATCCCCTTCATCCCTGTTAAATCGAGCCCACCGCCTGCTCTTATCCCCCCTCTTCGTTTTTCTCCGTGTCTCCGTGTCACCACATCCGGCTTTTCCCCGTTGGACATTGGACATTGGACCACGTTCAAGACACTTGACACATGCACGTTTATTACCCAGAATAGCGTCACTGTAAAGTTGCGGTTGTCGCTTTTGTGCCTGCAAGCGATTCTTCTGTTTGTAGCTGGAGACTTAGGGAGGTTCTGGTCCTTGAATACCGCGTTAAATACCCGGGAGATCACTTCGGCATTCAGGGTGCTTTTCGGCGCCGATGTCGAGGTGACCGATGAGTTTCTGCGAACGCTGGGGCCTTCAGGCCTGAAGGTCACCTTCAGGAGAAAGGCTCTGGAGCTTCATCCGGACAGGGCCAGAATTCAGGGCAAGGATGAGAATGAGATGGCCGAACATTTCATAGCAGTAACTCAGGCCTACTCCAGCCTTCTGGCTTTCCTGTCATCGGAGGACCTATCCACGACTGTTCACCGGACGAATCCTCAGCCCCGCAACACCCCCCGCGAAGACCCGGCCGAAAACAGGGCATCAGAAACGGGCGGGAAAACCCATGACCATTTCTGGCAGGGTCTGGTTCCCGAGAACAGGCTTCTGCTGGGCCAGTACCTTTACTACTCCGGGATCATATCCTGGAGAACCCTTATCAAGGCCATTACCTGGCAGAGACGTCAGCGTCCCTCTTTCGGCCATATTGCCGCCACGTGGAAGTTTCTTAATTCAGAGGAGCTTCACATCATCTCAGCGGAAAGAGTGTTCGGGGAAAGGATAGGCGGCTCAGCGCTTCGCCTGGGGTACATGACTCCCTACCAGCGTTCCGCGGTCCTTGGCTTTCAGCGTTGGCTCCAGCGGCCCATAGGGGAATTCTTTGTCAAGAAGGGAATCCTCCATCCCGGCGAGATAGAATATCTGGTTAAGGCCGTTCAAAAGCACAACATAAGGTTCAGGTAACTCTCCGTCTGATCCCCGTCGCAGGCCTGATTAATTAACCAGATCGTATCCCAGTTTCAGGGCTCTTTTGTTCAGGTCCTCGGTTCCATTCGGCACCCGGTTGAGAACGGCCTTTTCAACCGAATCGAAGGATACCTGCTCGATCAGGCGGGTTATGGCTCCAAGCGCCACGATGTTGGCGACAAAAACCTTCCCGACCTTATCCTTGGCGGTATCGATTATGGGCAGCTGATAAACCTTGAATTTCCCTTCGGGAATATCCTGGACCATGCGGGAATCGGTGATAAGAACACCATTGTCTTTCAGATCGACGGTGTATTTATCACAGGCTTCCTGCGTAAGGCATAGAAGGAGATCAATCTCCGTGGCCTTGGGATAATCGACCTCTCCTTCCGAGAGGATGACCTCAGATTTACTGGCGCCGCCCCTGGCTTCGGGTCCGTAGGACTGGGTTTGAACAGCGTTTTTACCTTCAAAAAGGGATGCGGCCTCCGCAAGGATGACACCGCCAAGGATCAATCCCTGTCCACCAGCGCCGCTGAGTCTTACCTCGAACCTGTCGGCCATGATATTACCTCCTGGTCAGGGCCTGTTCCCTGCCTTTGCCTTGATGTTTTCGTATTCCATACAATATTCGGGCTTTTCAATATTTTTAAACACGCCGGTGAGGATCTTTCCCTCGACCTTTTCGGGAGGAAGCTTTCCAGCCGCCTTGATGCCCACGGTATTATTTTTAAACCACTCGATCATATCCACAGCCGTTCCCAGTTTGTTCCTTCGTCCGTAGGTCGTCGGGCACGTGCACAGGGCATCCACCACCGAAAATCCCTTATGGGAGATGGCATCGGCAATCATCCTCTCCAGTGGAATGGCATGATACGCGGTATGGCGCCCCACAAAGCTCGCCCCGGCGCCCGATGCCAACTCCACCACGTCGAAAGAGTAATCAGGATTGCCGTAAGGTGTGGTGCTTGCAAGCCTGCCATGGGGGGTCGTTGGCGAGAATTGACCTCCTGTCATGCCGTAGATAAAGTTGTTGAAAACCACCAGAGTGATGTTGATGTTCCTTCGGCAGGCGTGTATAAAATGATTCCCGCCGATGGCGAGGGAATCCCCGTCGCCACCCACGACAATAACATCAAGCTTCGGATTGGCCATCTTTATTCCCGTGGCAAATCCAAGGCCTCTTCCATGGGTGGTGTGCAGAGTGTTGAAGTCGACATAGCCGGGAAGCCTTGAAGCGCAGCCTATCCCTGATACGATAACGGTGTTGTCCTTATCCAGCCCAACCCGATCGATGGCCCTGATAAGCGATTTCATAACGATTCCATGGGCGCATCCCGGACACCAGATGTGGGGAAGCTTGCCCGGCCGGGTATATTGCGCGTAGTTAAATGCCATCACGACACCTCCCTGATCTTGTCAATGATCTGCGCGGGTGTTATCGGATCACCGTCCACCCTGTTAATCCCAACGACCCTGGCCTTGCCGCAGGCGCACCTCTGGACCTCCTCAGACATCTGGCCGAGATTCATCTCAGGGACAATTATGGCATCAACATTTTCGGCCATCTTCTCGATGATCTTCGTGGGAAAGGGCCAAAGGGTGACGGGCCTGAGGAACTCCACAGGAATCCCCTCTGCGGCCAGGGTTCTGATGGCCGCGCGCGCGGACCGGGATGTGGAACCGAAGGCCATCATCCCGACCTTAGCCCCCCTGGCCTCGTGGTAGTCATACTTTTCTATGATGTCCAGATTGCGGGTGATCTTGTTCATAAGCCTCTCAGCTTCCGGTTCCACCAATTCGGGCTTGTTGGTTGGAAATCCTGTTTCATCATGGTTCAGGCCGGTGGTGTGCCAGCGGTAGCCGGAGCCGAAATCGGCCATGGGCGGAATCAACCCTTCACTGATGTCGTAAGGTTTATACTCCTCAGGTTTGCACGTTGGCCTGGGACGGTCCCAGATCTCAAGCTCCCCTTCGGGGGGAATAGTGATCTTTTCCCTCATGTGACCGATAATCTCATCGAGGAGAAGGATAACCGGGGTCCTGAGCCTCTCGGCCAGGTTGAAAGCCCTCACCGTTTCGGTGAAGATCTCCTGAACGGAGGCGGGGGTTAAGGCGATGACCGGATGATCCCCATGGGTGCCCCACCTGGCCTGCATGACGTCCGACTGGCTGGGGCCGGTGGGCAGCCCGGTGCTGGGGCCGCCTCGCATGACATTCAGGATCACACACGGTATCTCCGTTATGCATGCGAACCCGATGTTTTCCTGTTTGAGGGAAAAACCGGGACCACTGGTAGCCGTCAGGCTTTTTTTGCCTGCGAGGGACCCCCCGATGGTGGCCGCCATGGCGGCGATCTCATCCTCCATCTGGATAAACGCCCCGCCAAGCTTCGGCAGGAAGCGTGACATCAATTCAGCTACCTCGGTTGATGGGGTGATGGGATAGCCGGCGAAAAAACGGCAGCCGGCATAAAGGGCACCGTGCGCACAGGCTTCATTACCTTGAAAAAATACGTCCTTGCCGCTCATTTCGCCTTCCCCTTTTTACCCGATTCATCTACAAAAATGGCAAAATCGGGGCATCTCACCTCACAGAGCATGCATTCGGTACAGTCCTCAATGCGAGCTGTGTGAACCTTGAAATCTTTCATTTCCAGGACCGAAGCAGGGCAGAACTTCACACAGATCTCGCACCCCTTGCAATATCGGGGAATTATGGTGATTTTTCTCCCACCATATTGCGCTACCTCAGTCTTCTCGTCAGGAGCGATATTGGCCATTCTTTCCTCCCTGTCAGGCGCCAAGGACTTCAGCTATCCTGGCGCCAATTTCCGAGGGGCTCCTGCTGACGGTAACCCCGGCTGCCTCCAGGCTGACAATCTTTTCGGCGGCAGTACCTTTTCCACCAGCAATAATAGCCCCGGCATGCCCCATCCGCTTCCCGGGAGGGGCAGTCTGTCCGGCGATGAACGACACAACCGGTTTACCCATCTCTTTTTTGATAAAGTCTGCGGCGGTCTCCTCCGCAGAGCCGCCGATCTCGCCGATCATCACCACGGCGTCGGTATCAGGATCATCGTTGAAAAGCCGTAAAAGATCAACAAATGTGCTGCCGATAATGGGGTCTCCCCCAATGCCGATGCATGTACTCTGACCGATGCCAAGCTCCGTCAACTGGCCGACGGCCTCGTAGGTCAGGGTCCCGCTCCTGGAGATAACGCCAACGCGCCCCTCCTTATGGATAAACCCGGGCATGATGCCCATCTTGCACTGACCCGGGGTCATGACACCGGGACAGTTAGGCCCGATCATCCGCACACCCGTAGCCCCAAGTGCGTTTTTCACCTTGACCATGTCCAGAGTGGGAATCCCCTCGGTAATACATACAACGAGATCGACCCCCCCGTAAGCCGCCTCAAGGATAGCGTCGGCGCAAAATGCAGGTGGAACGAAAATCAGGGCCGCGTCGGCGCCCTCCTTTTCTACCGCCTGGGATACCGTGTTGAAAACAGGGATGCCATCGACGTCCTGGCCGCCCTTTCCAGGCGTCACCCCGGCGACCACTTTGGTCCCGTAGGCTACGCACTGCCTTGTGTGGAAACTACCCTCGTGTCCCGTGATTCCCTGAACGACAACCCTCGTATCGCTGTTTACCAGGATGCTCATCCTACACCTCCCCGCTCTTTGCGGCAGCTACCGCCTGCTCTGCAGCGGCCTTCAGGCCTTTGGCCGTAATAAATTTCATCCCTGATTTTTCAATAAGGCTGAGCCCCTCCTTCGCATTCGTGCCCTCGAGCCTGACGACGACAGGGACCGTCACGTTCAGGTTTTTCGCAGCATTGATCACACCCTGGGCCACGATATCGCAACGGACGATGCCCCCGAAAATATTGACGAGGACAACCTTAACATTTTTATCGGAGAGAATGATCCTGAAGGCATTAGTGACGGATTCCTCCTTGGCCGCTCCGCCCACATCCAGAAAATTCGCCGGCTCGCCGCCTGCAAGCTTGATAATGTCCATGGTGGACATGGCTAGGCCCGCACCGTTGACCATACACCCCACATTGCCCTCCAGTTTTATATAGGAGAGCCCGTACTCCGAGGCTTCGGTCTCCTGCGGCTGTTCCTCCGAAAGGTCCCGAAGCTCAACGATATCAGGGTGCCGGAAAAGGGCATTGTCGTCAAAATTCAACTTTGCGTCAAGGGCAATCACCTCGCCGGTCGCAGTGGTGATGAGCGGATTGATCTCAGCCAGTGAACAATCCTTGTCCATAAACAGTCTGTAAAGCTTCAGGACAAAGGAGGCCGCGGCAGACGCAGTCTTTCCGGTCAAACCCAGATTGAATGCAATCTTCCTGGCCTGAAAGGGCATCAATCCCACGGCCGGGTCCACGAATTCCTTGAGGATCTTCTCAGGGGCTTCGGCCGCTACTTTCTCGATCTCAACCCCTCCCTCGGTACTCGCCATGATGGCGACCCTCTCGGTTGCGCGATCGATGGCCATGCCGAGGTAGAACTCGGATGCGATCTCAACCCCTCCCTCGATGAGGATCTGATTGACAACCTTCCCCCCGGGTCCGGTCTGGTGGGTTATCAGGGTTTTGCCTATAAGCTCCCCAGCCACCTTCTCGGCCTCCGCGGGTCCTGAAACCAACTTAACGCCGCCGGCCTTGCCGCGGCCCCCGGCATGGATCTGAGCCTTTACAACGACTTTCCCGCCCAATTCTTCGGCTATCTTCCGGGCCTCCGCAGGGGTTCTGCCCATCCCCCCGTCCGGCACCGGAACGCCATATTCCCGAAGAAGCTGTTTCGCCTGGTATTCGTGGACCTTCATGCAATGACCTCCCGCTATCTGATCCCGCCACCCGGGGGACCGACTGCTGTATAGGGGGTAGCACCGAGCCTTCCCCTTCCATAAAAATATTACGCCGTCTTGTACTCTTCCACACCCTGCCTGTAAAGATCGTTTCCCTCGCAGTCGTTTACCACGATAGCGGGAAAATCCCTGACTTCCAGCTTTCGAATGGCCTCCGGGCCGAGGTCCTCGTAGGCGATGACCTCACAGGACTCGATCCTTCGGGATATCAGGGCCGCTGCCCCGCCTACCGCCGCAAGATAAACCGCCTTATAGCGTACCATCGCATCAATAACTTCCTGTGAACGCGCTCCCTTGCCTATCATTACTTTCAGCCCCTTCTCTATGAGGACAGGAGAATAGGCGTCCATACGGTAACTGGTGGTCGGGCCGGCAGAACCGATGGGATTTCCAGGCCTGCTCGGAGAGGGACCGACAAAATAGATGACCTGGCCCTCCAGTTCCAGGGGAAGAGGATCACCCTTCTCCAACAGATCCACAAGCCTCTTATGGGCGGCATCCCGCCCCGTGTAGATCGTACCGGAGATCAGCACCCTGTCACCTGCTTTCAAAAACTCAACATCTTCCCCCGACAGAGGGGGAGTCAACCGAACAGGTTCCGACATGATCAATACCTCCCTTAGATGACCGTTTCCTTGTGCCGGTGGGAATGGCAGTTGATATTAACCGCCACCGGAAGGCTGGCGATGTGACAGGGGTTCATCTCGATGTGGACGGCAAATGAAGTCACCCTGCCCCCCAGCCCGGCCGGACCGATGCCGGATCCATTCACTGCATCGAGAATTTTTTTCTCCATCTCTGCCAGTTCCGGGTCAGGGCTTGGTCGGCCGACGGGGCGGAGGAGAGCCTCCTTGGCAATAAGAGCGGCCTTTTCGTATGTCCCCCCTATTCCAACACCGACGATGGTTGGAGGACAGGGGTTGGGGCCTGATTCTATTACCCGCCCGATAACATAATCCATGATACCTTCCTTCCCATCGGAAGGTTTGAGCATCATGACCCGGCTCATATTCTCACTGCCCCCTCCCTTGGCGGCCATGGTCAGCTTGATCTTTTCACCAGGGACAATCTTAACGTGGATGATGGAGGGCGTGTTATCTCCGGTATTTTTACGGGTGAAGGGATGACATACGCTCTTTCGGAGATAGGCTTCCCCATAGCCCTGCCTGACCCCTTCATGGATGGCATCGTTGAGGTCGCTGCCGCTCACGTGGACATCCTGGCCAAGTTCAACGAAGATAACCGCAAGGCCGCAATCCTGGCAAAGGGGGAACTCCCCTGCCGAGGCTATCTCCGCATTCTCGAGAAGCTGGTTCAACACATCCCTGCCGGTGGGAGATGCCTCCTTTTCCAGACCTTCCCTGATAGCCCCGACCACATCATCGCCCAGGTGATAAGCCGCATTCATGCAAAGCTCTTTAACGGCCCGGGTTATCTGCCGGGCCTCGATCTCTCTCATGGTTTTTCCTCCGGGCATCCAATCACGCCGAACAGGTCTCCATCTTTTTCCAAAAGTAGAATTTCGCGTTCACAAACAGAAGGAGGGTCCTCCGTGAAAGTAGAAGACGACCCTCCATCTGCAGTTAGATAGAAGAAACCCCGGAAAAACTACAGCGGCAATTTACCGACATTACTCTTTACGTTCTCTACAGACTTTTGAAGTGCGGCATTTTCTTCGTCGGAAAGGTCGATCTCAATAATCTTTTCGATGCCGTCACCGCCCAGGATTACCGGAACACCCACGAAAAGTCCGCCGGAGATACCATACTCTCCCTCAAGACAGGCCGCGCAGGGAAGTATCCTCTTCTGGTCCTTGAGAATGGCCTCGGCCATCTGGACAGCAGCGGCCGAGGGGGAGTAATAGGCGCTCCCGGTCTTGAGGAGGCCAACGATTTCGCCTCCGGCTTTCCTGGTTCTCTCAACAATCGCCTCAATGCGGTCGGCCGGTATGAGCTTTTCGATAGGGATGCCGCCGGCATATGAGTATCTGACCAGAGGCACCATGGTGTCGCCATGCCCGCCAAGGACAAAGGCGCTGGTATCCTTCACGGAGATCCCCAGCTCCATGGCGATAAACGCCCGGAAGCGGGCGCTGTCCAGCACCCCTGCCATCCCCATTACCCGGTTTTTGGGAAACCCGGTGACGGCCTTGGCTACATAGGCCATGACGTCAAGAGGATTGCTGACCACTATTATGAAGGCTTCGGGAGAGTATTTAGCCACCTGCTCAGCACAGCTCTTTACGATCTGAAAGTTTTTCTGAAGGAGATCGTCACGGCTCATCCCGGGCTTTCGAGCCAATCCGGCCGTAATGATGGCCACATCGGACCCGGCAGTCTCCTCGTAGTTGTTGGTGCCGATAACGTTGCAGTCAAACCCCTCCACAGGGGATGTCTCCGTTAAATCCAGAGCTTTTCCCTGAGGCATTCCCTCCACAATATCCACGAGGACAATATCCCCGAGCTCCTTTGCGGCAGCCCAGTGAACGGCCGTGGAGCCTACGTTGCCCCCTCCAACTACTGTAATTTTATTCCTCCGCTTCGCCATTTTATCGTGCCCCCTTTTCAGGAAAATGGCGCCCGGTTTCAAAACCCGTTATACCTGTTCAAGACGCCGATTTTTTTGCACTACTGTCACACTACTACCTATTGATAAGGCCGCAAAAAAACCAGTCGTGGCCTTTTACTCCACGGAAAACGAAAGATATCATTTAATGGGCACAACTTCAGTATACTGTATACAGTATACCTATATAAGGGTAGCCCTCAGGTGTCAAGAACTTTAGGTAGTGGGGTTCATCCGGGTCAGTGTGTATTTTTACCGGCGCAGCTTCAGTCCAAGTTCCATAAGCTGGGTTGGATCAACAGGGTTGGGCGCATCGGTCATGAGACAAGCGGCTTTCTGGGTCTTGGGAAAAGGAATGACGTCCCTGATGGAGGCAGATCCGGTCAGTATCATCATAATGCGGTCCAGACCGAATGCGATGCCGCCGTGAGGAGGGGCGCCGTACTGCAGCGCGTCAAGGAGAAATCCGAATTTTTCGCTTGCCTCATCAGGTCCTATGTTCAGGTGCTTGAATACGGTGCTCTGTACGTCTTGCCGGTGAATACGAACGCTGCCGCCACCGATCTCAGACCCGTTCAGGACCATGTCGTAGGCCTTGGCCCTGACCCGGCCGGGGTCCGTTTCGAGGAGGGGCAGGTCTTCTTCCACCGGGGAGGTGAACGGGTGGTGCATGGAGTTGTACCTGCCCGCCTTCTCGTCGTATTCGAAAAGGGGGAAATCGGTAACCCAGAGAAAATCGTAGCGGTCAGCAGGTATGAGGTCG
Organism: bacterium BMS3Abin14; assembly: GCA_002897695.1. Taxonomy (NCBI): domain Bacteria; species bacterium BMS3Abin14. Next base: position 39,835 of record BDTG01000028.1, on the reverse strand, counting down.
AGCATGTTCCCGAGGTGGACCCGCAGCTGCCCCAACGACTCGTTAACCATGCCGGAGGCGCCCGCGACTACCAGAAGCAGGTCGCCCGGTTCAAACATGGCCGTTTGGGACACCCGCGCTTTTTCGTCCTCACCGATGAACTTGGCCAGGGGAGACTGCCAGCCATTCTCGGAATACTTGAACCAGGCCAGCCCTTTTGCCCCGTAAACCCCCACATAGGCTGTAAGCTCATCGAGCTCTCTGCGGGACATTCCACCCCCATCCTTAACCGTCAGCCCTCTGATAATACCGCCGGCCGCCACGGTTTCGGAGAACACTCTCGCCTCGGTACAGCCAAGGATCTCCGTCAGGTCAACCAGCTCCATCCCGAATCTTGTGTCCGGCCTGTCCAGTCCAAACCTGTCAAGGCACTCCCCATAACCCAGTCGTGGAAAGGGTCCCGCTATGTCCAGGTCCAGGGCGAACCGGAAGACCCCGGACATCATCCGCTCCATTATATCGAACAGGGTGTCAACCGTGGGAAAGGACATCTCCACGTCGATCTGGGTAAACTCCGGCTGCCGGTCCGCACGCAGGTCCTCGTCCCTGAAACAGTGTACAATCTGGAAATAGCGGTCGAACCCGGCTACCATCAAGATCTGTTTGAAAAGCTGTGGGGACTGTGGAAGTGCGTAGAAGTTACCTTGGCTAACCCTGCTGGGCACAAGATAATCCCTGGCGCCCTCTGGGGTGCTTTTTGTGAGAAAGGGTGTCTCTATCTCGAGAAATCCCTCATCGTAAAAATAGTCCCTGACCCATTTCGCCAAGAGGGAACGCTGTATCATATTGTTTTTCAGGGTGTCCCGCCGCAGGGCCAGGTACCGGTACTTGAGGCGGACGATTTCAGCGACATCCCCACCCTCACGCTCGTCAAGGGAAAACGGGGGGGTCAGACTGGAGTTGAGAACCCTCAACTCGTCAACCAGCACCTCAATCGCTCCCGTGACCAGACCAGGGTTTCCCATGCCTTCGGGTCTTGGAGACACCTCACCCCTGACGGCGATAACGTATTCGGATCTCAGGCGCTCAGCTTTCCCGTGGGATTCAGGTTCCCTCTCCGGGTTGAAAACTACCTGGGTTATGCCCCACCGGTCTCTCAGATCGACGAAGATCAACCCGCCGTGATCCCTTCTGCGAAGGACCCAACCCATGAGGATGACCTCATTCCCGATATTATCTTTTTTCAGGGTTCCACAGTTGTGCGTTCGCTCCCAATCACCCTGCTGGTCCAGTGCATCTGATCCCGTATCCAACTTATCCTCCCAATATCAGTCCGGATAAAAACCTTTTTCTCTCGCCCGCTCGTCACGCTGCCGGTCTTCACTTGAGCTGCGACGTGACAGGTAAACGTGACTCGAAGTCCCCTGCCTGTGAGTCTAACTGCTCTGTCTGAGCCTCTGGATAATCGCATGCTGCTGCTGGATCTCCAGGGACATGGAAGCCAGGTTCAGCAGGATTTCCAGTGAATCCAGCTCCCGCGGCGGGGTCCCTCCGGCTACGACATCGCAGTATAAAACCGCAACGACCATATTCTGCACCAGCAGGGGGAGTATTACCGAATGTTCGGGAGGAGAATCCCCGAATACTTCCAACAGCGCGGATCCCAGAGCATCTCCCGGGTTCCGTTTGACGACCCCGTCCCTGGAGATTACCGCTTCCTGGATAGCTGGAGAATCTTCCAGGGTAAAGTTCAGGCCTCTTATACGATCTCCAAAATCATCCTGATCAGACCTTCTGTCGTGGCCGAAAAAACCCGCCACCTTTTCCCGCCTGATCAGGAAGATGGCGCTCCGGTCCATCTCATCACCTGCGAACTGGACGATGGTCTCTGCCATCTTCGCCAGACTCTTGTTATGCACCATCTTGTCGCTGGTCTCACGAAGGAAACGAATATCCCCCGTGTCCCTTTGAACAAGTTCCCCCACTTTCTGCAATTCCTCGCGGGATTGAATGAGCTGGGAAAGAAGTTCCTCCCGCAGAATGTTCTGCTGCTCCCTCTCGAAATAAATCTCATGCCTCTGGATAACATTCTGTATGCAGAGGGCGACCTCCTCAATAAAGAGGTTCAACTGATTTTCAAGCTTGTCGGGGGTGATGTCCTTTCTTTCAGGTTTGTTTATATAATAGGTCGCGCCCAGGAAAAGGGCCCTTCTCCTTATGGTCGGATCCGGGTAGGCCGTGTTGACTATTACGGGAACATGGCTGTGGGTCTTCTGTATCTCCTCAAGCAGTTCCAGCCCGCCGAATATACCCTTGCCGCTGATGGTGGGCATGATAAGATCCGCCAGAACGATGGGCAGCTTTCCCTCCAGGTCGTAGTCGGAAAGCTTTTCGATGGCCTTTTGCGGCGACTCCACAGCGTCCACATCAAAACCAAAACTCTCCAGTTTGTCCTTGAACATCTTACGCATAAGGGCCTCATCCTCAACCATGAGAACGATCTCCTGTGGCTTGAGCTCCCTCAACTTCTGGCTGACCCTGCGAACCGCCGCGAGGATCTCACCCCTTACACCATTTTCAAGCTCCCCACCGTCAGGAAGAATTTCGCTGATAATCCATTCCTCCTCCACAGCCGAGGCAAGTTGAGCCGTCCTTGAGAGGAGCTCCGGGATGGGGGCTATTTCCACGGGATCACCCACCACAACGTCCAGGGGCTCAACCCTGTACAGCCCTTCTTCCCACCCGAGGAGATGGACAAGGGAGTCCTCAACGACATTCCTCATGGAACTGTCGAGGGTTTTCCTGTCCAGAACCGCCTGGTCAACAAGGATCTCACCAAGAAATTTTCCTTTACCCGACTGTTTCTGCGTATTCAAAGCCGCCTGGAGTTCCTTCTCGGTAATGAGGTTCTTCGTCACCAGGTAACGGCCGAGGCGGCTCCTGATCCGTGGTTCCTGAACATCAACGACATGGCCATCCTTAAGGGTAATACCGGCAAGGCCTGTCTTGCCCTTAAGGGTCAATGACCCTGTGAACCCCCGGCTCTCGGCATCGGCGAGCAATTTTGCAAGACCTATCGCCTTCAGGCTTCCCGACGTAACCATCACTCCGCTCCTTTCAGGTTTTCTCCGGTTCTGATCAGTCCAGCGAGAAAATTATCTCGAGAGATCTCCTCCTGTTTATTACTGGAAAAATCTTTCAGCGTCACGGTTCCTCTCGACAGCTCGTCATCCCCGATGATAACCACCTTGTGTACCGACATTCTATTTGCACGCCTCATCTGTGCCTTAAGGCTCCTTTCCTCCAGATCAACCTCGGCCCGAATCCCGAATCCCCTGATTTGATCCGCCAATTTCATAACGGGGATCCTTGCATCGGGTGTGGCGCCCGCAAGATAATAGTCGGGAACCGGAGGAGCAGGAGAATCCCATTTCATAATCAGCTTCAGACGTTCAACACCCAGGGCAAACCCGATTCCCGGCACATCCCCTCCGATCTGCCGAGCCAGGCCATCGTATCGCCCGCCGGCCGCCACAGCGTTCTGGGAACCCAGACGGTCACAGACGGCCTCAATTGCGGTCCTGCTGTAGTAGTCCAGGCCGCGAACGATCCTGGGGTCTACGGTGTAAGGCACTTCAAGACCGTCCAGGGTACGGCACACGCCGGAAAAATGGTCCCGGCATTCATCGCAAAGAGAATCCACCATTACCGGGACGCCTGTTAGAGCCTCCTGACAGGTCGGCACCTTGCAATCCAGGACCCTGAGAGGGTTTGTCTGTGTCCTTCTTCTGCAATTTGAGCATAGCCTGTCGGAGACGGACCCGAGAAAAACCAGCAATTTATCACGGAACCCGGGTCGGCAATCCTCGCACCCCAGGCTGTTAAGGAGGATCCTGACGTCCTGGACATCCATTCGGAGGAAAAACCGGTACAGAAGGTCGACTACCTCGGCATCCACCAAAGGCCCGCCATGGCCGATGGCCTCCAACCCAAGCTGATAGAACTGGCGATACCGGCCCTTCTGCGGCCTCTCATGCCGGAACATGGGGCCGGAATAGAAGAGTTTACTGAGAGCCCCGTTAGAGTGCCATCCCCTTTCCAGGTATGCGCGCATCGCGGATGCGGTTCCCTCGGGACGGAGGGTCAGGCTTCTCCCTTTACGGTCGGGGAAAGTATACATTTCCTTTTCAACAATATCCGTGGCCTCGCCGATCCCTCTTGAAAACAGTTCGGTGTACTCAAGCACCGGAAGCCGTATCTCCCTGTAGCCATACAGCTGAAAATGCCGCCGGGCGCAATTTTCAATATAGGTGTATTTCCAGGCATCCTCGGTCGGAACATCGCTGAAGCCGCGTATCGCCTTGATCGCTTTGTGCATTGAAGTTTGACCTTTACCCTTTTTCTCAGGGGGCTGATAGAATACTGGAGCCCGAACTTCCCTGGCCGGGAACGGCAAGATAGACAACGTTTTTCTTGCCGAACTTGCCCCTGTACATTGCCTCATCGGCGAGATGCAGCAGTTCCGCCTTGCTCTGGGCATGCTCCGGATAGGAGGCGACCCCTATGGAGATCGTCAGGCGAATAGAATATCCCTCCTCTTCGAGGAAGACAAACTCTTCAATCATCTGCCGGATTCGTTCTGCAACGATCACAGCCCCTTCGGCAAATGTATCCGTCAAAACGATGATGTACTCATCGCCACCGTATCGCGCAACGGCATCGACCTTTCGCACAGCTTCCTTGAGCAGGCCGGCCAGTTCAACCAGAATTTTACTCCCCACCAGATGCCCGAACCGGTCATTGACCTTCTTGAACGAATCCAGATCCAGGAAGAGAACGGACATGGACGACTCCAGCCTTTCAGCCCTGAGCATTTCACGGTCAAGAATATTATTCAGATACCGGTAGTTAAACACGCTGGTCAGATCATCGGTAATAGTGAGGATTTTTGCCTTGGAGTATAAAAGTGCGTTTTCAAAAGCAGAACCGGCATGATCACAGAGGAACTGGGCCGCTTTCAGGTCCTCGTCATCGAAGGCGCTCTCCTGTTCGGTGTCAAAAAATACCACCATTCCGACCAGGTCACTCTTGCTTCTGAGAGGGATAAAGATAATGGAAAGAATGGAATCGGACCTGCTCCTGTAGTTGATCTTCAGGGGGAGAACAACCTCGGGACAGTACGGGAGCGTTGTCTCGGACAGTGCGACCCCGTATAGTTCAAAGACCTTCCGGTCAAGATCAGGATTACGATCCACATCGAAACCCTCGGAGATAACGATGTTCGATTCACCTTGTTCCTGGTCGATGAGATAAAGAAACCCGCTTGTGGCCCCAACCTCCTGTAGCATCTTTTCGAAGACGACCTCATACAGTTCCTCAATCTCAATGGTTCGCATGATCCGACTGCTCACATTGTAGAGGTTTAGGCTGCTCTTGAGCTCCCTGTTTTCCCTGGTGAGGGTCATTCGATCGAGAGCGTGCTGAACGACCACCTTGAACTCACCGGGGTTCAGAGGTTTTCGTATGTAGTCCAGCGCACCGAGTTTCATGGCCTCAACCGCGTTCTCAATTGAGGCGTGGCCGGTAATAACGATGACCTTGAGGTCAGGTGACTCAACGCTTAAACTTTGTACAAGGTCAAGGCCTGACTTGTCCGGCATGACCATGTCGGAAACAACAAGATCGATTCCACCATCTTTTACCCTGCCCAGGGCCTCATCCACCCCTGCGGACTCTTCAACCACCACATTTCCCTCTTCCTCCAGGATCTGGCGGCAGAAAGTTCTGGAAAATTTGTCATCATCAACAACAAGGACCGTGAATTTTTTCATCGCCTTCCCCGGCTGAAACTCATCTAACAATATAGAATATATGCGTTTTTTTATCAGAAGCCATAATGGATGTCAACTTTCCCAATCTCGCCCTTTCTCCACTTTCGCGGAAAACGGCAAATAATGTTAACACCCTCTCCACGTCCTGTCAGTAAAAACCGTGCCCCTGCCCTTTCAAACCATCGGACCACTTTCAGGGAGGGGAGCGCCCTCTCCCCAAGCGGATCGGAAGTGAACACGGCCAGCAGTTTTCGGAACACCCCTTTGATCATACCGATCCTTTTCATGGCGACCGGGTCGAAACCTCTGGCGCTCCCGTGATGGGGGACTTTGAGAAGATAGAGGCTGTCTAACCGGCCGATTATTTTTTCCACCGACCCCCAGGGGGCATCACCGGTGAACAGCGCAGTAAATTTTCGCCAATGCAGCAGCATGACCAGCGAAAGCCCGTTCAGATCGTCTCCATCCCGATACAGTTCGGAAAACGGGGCCATGGCCTCGAATTCCATCTCTCCCACCCTTATGGAATCCCCCCTGGCCAGAAAACGCACAACGGTACCCGGAGGGACGGTCGTCAGGACCTTCCGCCAGAGGTCAAACGCCTGCATGGTCTGGGGCAGGACGACCTCGCCAACGTCCCAGTTTTTCATCAGAAACGCAACCCCGCCCACGTGATCAGGATGTGGGTGGGTAAGAATGATGACATCAATCCTCCTTATCCCCTCTCTCTCCATCATCCGGGCAATGGGAGGGCTGCGCAATCCAACTCCGGGTGGCCCTGTATCAACCATAACCGTCTTGCCGCTGGCTCTGAGGACAGCTGCGTCGGCCTGGCCCAGGCCGGGAAATTGCATTACAAGCCTGTTGTAAACAAACATGTCCCCGAGAAAGTTTCCTGCAAGCGCAGCGCTGGAAATGAGGATTATTAACACCACTCCGCGACCAAGGTTTCCACACCATCTAATCCACAGAAATGCACACAGGACGCCTGCGGCTGCAGCTACAGCACATCCGTATTCGTTCAGGGGGAGATAGATCCATCTCACGCTCCCGAGGGCAGCGATAAAAACCGAGAATATCTTACCGAGACCGGCACAAACGGCAAAAACGATATTCGCCCCTTGGGGCAACACAACTGAAAGGACATCGCCGAGTACCACCCCTGGAATCAGCATGGCGGCAAAGGGAACTCCGACGATCAGGTTGATCGCCGGAGCCAAGAACGGGATTCCCCTGAAAACCGTTACAACCAGTGGAAGGGTAAAGATAAATGCACCTACCGACACCCTCATCGCAGACGTCAGATCCCTTGGACCCCTCCCGACGGATGCAAAGATACCCAGACACGCGAGCATTGAAAGGGCCAGTGAGACCCCGGGCTGAGGAACGGTGGAAAATGAGCCGATAGCCAGGTAGCATAATGCAAGGACATTAATCGGGTGGATTTCCCTCTTTGTCATCAATGCCAAAGCCGTCAGAGCCGCAAAAACTCCGGCCCTGGCAGCGGAAGGGGATATTCCGGTTATGCACAGGTAAAGGATGCAGAACAGGCCACCTGCAACCACTCGAATTTCGAGGGACAGGCCCGGGCGCCCGGCGCCCGCTATTGCCGCACCCAGAGGGCGGGCCAACAGGATTCCCATCAGCAGAGCTGCAGCCAGGTGGACTCCGGATACGGCCAGAAGATGATAGATGCCGGTATGCCGCATGGCTCTGGATGTTTCTGCCGGCAAAAGGGATTTGTCCCCAAGAGCTATACTGGCAAGCATCCCTGTGACTGAAGGGCCAAACCTCTCACCTCCTTTCAGCAGTGAATTCCTGATCTTCCTCCTGAGATGCGAAAGGTACCCCCCTTCACGGATGAGGGCCCATCCTCGAGGGTCCACATTGCCGAGATAGCGCAAACCGGGCCTGTTTGCCGACTCAAACTGGATCAAATGGACAGGAGCTCTGATCAGATCTCCGGCGAAAGGCATAGGCCCGCCGGAAAAACGCAGACGGGCCTTAAAACGAACGGTTACAGGCCGGGGCAGAAAAACCCGGTCCACTGAGACGGTGGCAACCCCGCCCCCGGCCACTCCGGAAGCGACAGACAGGACCCTGCCCTCCATGGTGCCCGTAATATCCGGGGAGTTTGTTCCGGTCCGGTATTTTTCTGGAATAACTGCGGTCAGGATGCCCAGTGAAAAGCCGGCCGCCATCAGAGCGAGGGGAGTCGAAGCAACAACAGAGAGTCCCGTAACCGCCGCGACTGGACCTATCGCAGCTTCCGGATAGTTGGGAATGGCCATTCCCAACAGGGAGCCGCACAAAAATCCCACGGCAAGAAGGGCACTGGCGGGTCTGAGAGAAACTATCCCGCGATTATTTCCGGTGGAACCCGTCCGCATGGAAACACACAAGCAAAAGTGCTGCCAAACGGGCCAGGATTCATCCGCCTTCGCCTTCCGGGCTTCGGCGCGGCAGGGAGTCCAGCCTCTGGACTCTGGACTCTGGACTCTGGACTATTTTCCTTACCTGTCCCGTCAGGGCCGCTTTTTCTTCCTGAGCCGCCCGAAAAGGCCTTTCCGCTTCCCCTTTCCAGCCTCGGACTCCTGATTTCCGTCAAAATCAGTGAACTGCAACTCCCGGAAAGAAGGGTCATAGTGTTCATCCGGAGTCCCCGGGGCGGACCCCCCATCCGGACCTCCAGCCCTGCTGTCTTCACCGTCCCCGGTTGCGGTTTCAAGGGCATCGAGTTCCATCTCCTCCTCCAGCTCGGCGATAACCTCCTCGACATCGAACTCGTCATCGAGGGCCGTCTCCTCAATATCTGCGCTCTCTATCTCCAGATCCGGATCGAGGACGACGGTTTCGATCTCTTCGGAAATCCCTTCGGGGGAATTTTCCTCCCGTCGTTCCCTCACAGGCTCCGGGGGAATGACCTCCGCGGAAACCGGCGCTCTGGTAAGACGGGCGATGATCCGGACGGAAACCTCCATCTCCCCACCGCCGGGGATGGGCAGATGAACGACCACATCGTTCGTATCGGTGGAAATCTGCGCTTCCGGCGCATCAAGGGCGACCGTAGCCTCAGGTTCAGGTATTTGGGTGGCCTCCCTTTCCGGGACCTCCAGCATTATCTCGGATTCATCGGCCTCACCGTCGGAATCAGGGGATAACGCCGACTCATTGGAAAGATCCCGCTCCTGGAGCGGCGAAGCTGCCTCATAATCCTCCAATGGTTCAGGTTCCGGGACAACCTCGGCCCTGGCCTCAGAAGGGGGGGTCTCCGCCTGTTTGGTCCCCATTTCCCGCGATGGAAACTGGTCCCGAAGTGATTTCATGACAAGCCGCAGGACTTCTCTCAGACATTCCAGCACACCCTTTCCATCCGATGCGACGGCCTCGACAATCGGCGCTTTGTGGGGGTTTAGCTGAGCGCTGAGTGCATCCATGTCCAAAAGATCATCAAGGTCCCTTTTGTTGCATTGTATGACATGGGGAAGATCGGCGAGACCCTTGCCGTAGGATGCCAGGTTCTTCTCAAGGTTGGAAAGACTCTCCTGATTCGTCTCCTGCATCGCACGCTGGGAATCAGCCACAAAGACAACCCCATCCACCCCTTTCAGGACGAGTTTTCTTGTCGCGTTGTAATGAACCTGGCCAGGGACGGTATACAGGTGGAGCCTTATCTTGTACCCACCCAACACTCCCAGTTCCATGGGAAGGAAGTCAAAAAACAGCGTCCTGTCTGTCTGGGTGGCAAGAGATACGAGCTTCCCTTTGAAATCGGGCCTGACATTGCCGTGGATAAACTGGATGTTGGTGGTCTTTCCGGACAGGCCGGGACCGTAATAGACGACCTTTATGTTTACTTCTTTACCGGGGTAGTTAAAAACCGGCATAGCTTCACCGCCCTTTCCTTTTGCTGGAGACGAGCCTCTTGGCGTTTGTCCTGACTGCCATCGGGAGGTTCCGGCTCTTGGCGATAAATTCCAGATCTTTAAAATTCATTCTGGGAAGAAACCTTATGGAAAGCTCCACAGGGGTTTTGGAATTGTGTACAAGGTTTCTCATTATATTCCTGTTTGACGACCACTCCCTGTTCTTTCCGATGGCCCTTAGAATGTCGGCATTGGTGGCCGTATTTTTAGTTATCATCTCGACCTCGGTCTCCTTAAGGCCTGGATTTTCCAGGACGGACATGTATATCTCACGGTTAGTGTCCTTGAGGAGAAGCGTCCTGGACTCCTTGTCGCCCTTGAAAGCCAATTTAATCTTTTCACCCACGGTCATGAACTGGACGCGCTGGGTCAATGTCAACTCCTTATCATTATCCGGATGATTTTCCTGTTGAGCAGTTGGAACGGGGTCGGATTCGCTTTCCTGGAGTGATTGTGTTATCAGGCCGGAGGTCTTCTCGTCAGGCTTACGGGATGCCAGGTACTCCGCGACCTCGGCCGAAGGAATTTTCCTGATGGCCCGGAGCGCGATATCCCGCCTTTGCGGGTCGTCCGAGGCTACCATCCGGACAAGAACACCTAATTCACGCTCATTTGCCGGAGTCATTGGTGAGTTTCCTATTGAAGCTTGACGACAATGGCATCAAATCCTTTATCCTTGAGCTCATCACTTAAACTTCCTGCATCCGACCTTGTCCGGAACTTACCAACCCTGACAAAGGTCATGGGAAGCCTGGTTTCTCTTTTGGTCAGCCTGACCCTGTACCCCATCTTATTTATGCGGGTCATTATCATCCGGGCATTTCCCTCAAACAGGTAACTGCCGGCGTTGATAGCCGTTTCTCCTCCGGAAACCCTCGAAAGGTTAGCCTCTACCCTCGCCTGTTTAAGGTCGGAAAGAACCCTTTCGGCCTCGCTGGTACTGGCAAAGGGGCCTACTGTCAGAAAATGCATCATCGCGTGAGTAGACCCTTTTTTATAGAGCGGACTGTAGCCGACAGCAGCCAGCTTTTTTTCGAGTTCCCTTACGCTCGACTTGAGAATGCATGCCCCAACCTGAACAGAATATTTCCCCTCCGCCCCTTCGACAACCGGCATGGGGTTTTGCAACGATGGTGTTTTAACAGGTTTTATAGCGGGTGTTTGAACCGGTTCAGGCGCCGGTGCAGGAACAGGTTTGGGAATGGGCACAGGGACCGGTTTGGGAACGGGAGCTGTCACCTTTGGAGCCGTATTCCGGGGAAGCTTCTCCATCTTCACGGTGACCTTGTTAACCGCAGGTGCCCGAAAACTGGAATCTGTTCTCCTGTCCTGGTGAAGATAGTTCAAGACTCCCCACAGGATGAGCAGAATAAGTACAAGCGCGCCTCCGATGAGGACAAACGGTGAAGTCTTGCGCTTTCCCGAACCGGCTCTTCTGCCGGTCCCCGGGTGACCTTCTGCTGGAGGAATACCTATACCCGACTGTTCATCGGGTATGGGCCCTGACATTGGAGGTTCGAGCTCCCTGTCGGATGAACGCGGCTCACCCAGGAGTTTGTCCACATCCAGGTCCGGTAGGCTGTCGACAGCCTTTTCCTCTTTTACGCCAAAAACAAGATCGGCGGGTTCCTCCGGTTTATCCTCTTCTTTCGGACCCTTTTCATCCTGTCCGAAAGAAAACGGGTCAAGGTTATCCCTCTTGGGAAAGAGATCAAAATCATCGCCCATAGCTCAATCCTTTTCTTTTTTATCCCCGGTTTTTTCGATAATTCCCGACGCCAGGTGCGCCGGAACTTCCTCGTAATGTGAAAACGTCTGGCTGAAAGAGGCCCTCCCCTCGGTCATAGACCTCAAGTCGGGCGCATAGGTCAGAACCTCCGCCATGGGGACCTGGGCCCTCACCAACTGGCTTCCTGCCTGGGGTTCCACACCCACGACTTTTCCCCTTCTGGAGTTAAGGTCCCCAATAACGGATCCCATATAATCATCCTGCACAGAGACCTCAAGGTCGACAATTGGTTCAAGAAGGATTGGTTTCGCCTCCATGAAACCCTTCTTGAATCCCATGGACGCGGCTATTTTGAACGCCATCTCCGAGGAATCCACCGAGTGGAACGACCCGTCGTAGAGGGATACCTTGACATTTGTCACGGGATAGCCCGCCAGGACACCCTCGGTCATGGCCTCACGGACCCCTTTTTCAACAGCCGGAATATACTGCCTCGGCACAACGCCGCCAACTATTCTGTCAACGAATTCAAACTCTGCTCCGTTAGCAAGAGGCTCGATTTCCAGCCAGACATCCCCATACTGTCCCCGCCCTCCGGACTGCTTTTTGTAACGGCTCTGGAGCCTGGTCTTCCCCTTGATGGTTTCCCTGTAGGGAACTTTGGGGATTTTCATCTCCACATCCACTCCAAATTTCTCCTTCATTCTCCCTATGGTAACCTCAATGTGGAGCTGCCCCATACCTGAAAGGATATTTTCTTTGGTTTCCTTGTCCCTCGACACTCGAAGGGACGGGTCCTCATCCAGGAGTCGATTGATGGCAGCGCTGACCTTCTCCTCGTCCCCCTTGGTTTTGGGAACGATGGCGTATGAAAGCGCTGGTTCGGGGACGTGGGGGGGAGAAAGTATAAATGGGTCACTCTCCATGCAAAGGGTATCCCCGGTCCCGGTCTCCTTGAGCTTGGCAACAGCGCCCAGCTGACCAGCGAATAATTCGGGAACGGGGGTCTGTTTCTTGCCCTGGAGCTGGAAGATGTTGCCACACCTCTCTTTGGCCTCCCGGGTTGCGTTGAAAAACCCGGAATCCGCCTTAATGGACCCGGAAATTACCTTGAACAGGGTCAGTTTGCCGGCGTATGGGTCGGCGAATGTCTTGTAAACGTAGGCGGCAAAAGGGTCGTCTGTGGAGGGATTCCTCGATGTTTCAGCCCCTTCGGCATCAACACCTGAAATCGGCCCGCGATCCACCGGGGACGGCAAGAGCGCAACGAGATTGTCCAGAAGTTTTCGGGCCCCGATATTCAGGGCCGCTGAGCCGCAGAATACCGGGACAACCTGGCCGGCGATCACACCGGCCCTCAGGCCCCGGATTATCTCCCCAGCCGACAGCTCTCCGGTATCCAGGTATTTTTCGACCAGAGCATCCTCACCCTCCGCTGCCGACTCCACGAGTTTTTCCCTGTATTCGTTAACCTCGTCCACCATTTCAGCGGGAATGTCGCCTTCCTCGAAGTTGCCGCTTCCATCCATTTTATAGATGAATGCCTTCATCCTGATCAGGTCGACAACCCCTTTGAAATCCGCTTCCGACCCTATGGGAATCTGGACAGGAACAGGATTGGCATTGAGGGCCGTTTTGATGTCGCCGACGGCCTTATTGAAGTTGGCCCTCTCCCGGTCCATCTTGTTTACGAAGGCAACGCATGGAACATCATTTTCCCTGGCGATCTTCCACAGCCTCTCTGTCTGGACCTTGACGCCCGAGATGGCGCTTACGATAATCAGCGCCCCTTCGCAAACCATGAGGGCATACAGGGTATCGACGATAAAATCCTGATATCCGGGAGTATCGATAAGGTTGACTTGATGGTCATCCCACTGTATGGAGGCCGTGGCCGAACTTGTGCTTATTTTTCGGGAAATCTCTTCGGGCAGAAAATCCATCATTGTGTTGCCTTCATTGATCTTTCCAAGGCGGTTCGTGGCCCCGGCATTAAACAAAATGGCCTCAGCCAAGGCGGTCTTGCCGGCGCTGCCGTGGGCGATGATTGCAATATTCCTGATCCTGTCCACCTGAACCTGTTTCATCCGTTGGCACCTCCGTCAGTTTTGACAATTCCGGCAATTCCGTTGTAGGTCTCTATCCCTTTAACTTTACCTATGCGTGTGTTTCAAACATATATAAGTATCATCCTGTGGAAAATAGCGTCAAGGTCAAAGCGACCGGTCAGCAATTCCGATCGTAGAGAATCCTGAGACCTTCCAGCGTAAGGTCGGGGAGAACCTCCATAATGGTTTGAGACTCACCGGCCAGCACGGGCGTCATTCCTCCTGTTGCCACGACATAGGGCGCCTCAACCATCTCCTCCCCTATTTTTTTGACAAGGGAATCCACAAGTCCGGCGTATCCGTATACGATCCCGGATTGAATGCTGCCTATGGTATCTCTCCCGATAACAGATGGGGGAGATTCCAGCTCAACCCGGGGGAGTTTTGACGCTTTGAGAAAGAGCGCATCCAGGGAGATCTGTATCCCTGGGAAGATCACCCCGCCCAGATAATCCCCGTTGCCGGATACTACATCGAATGTTATGGCGGTGCCGAAGTCGATGACTATCAGGGCCCGCTTGAAATGTTCGTAGGCGGCGACCGTGTTGGCGATCCTGTCCGCGCCAACTTCCTTCGGATTATCGTAGAGGATGGACATTCCGGTCCTGATCCCCGGGCCTACAACGATGGGATCGATCCCGAAACTCGATTTCGACATTTCCACAAGGGCCTGGCGGGCAGGTGGAACCACACAGGAGATGGCAATACCCTTCAGGGAATCTATGTCCAGATCCGAGCTCCGAAGGAGATCCTTTATGAGGTGGCCGTATTCATCGGCTGTTCTTCCACGATCCGACCGAATCCTCCACCTGGAGGTGACCTTGAGGCCGCTGAATGTTCCAAGGACTGTCTGGGTATTACCGACATCGATACAAAGAAGCAGGTCTTTCCTCATGTTCACCTCATCGTATTTTGATAACCGGGACGGTGATCTGCAATATCGACGAGTTCCCCGGAGGTTAAGGTAACATGTCCATCGGAAGTTGCGAAAAGAAGCGACCCGTCCGGATTCAGGCTTACGGGGCGTCCGACACATCGATGCCCGGAGCTCATGGCGGAATATTCCCGATTCCAATCAGCGCATTCCAGCCACCTGGCCCTGACATCCTCCCAGCCGGCGCCTCGATATGAGGTACTGTGCCGTCGAAGGTTAATCTCCAGCCTCTTGATGATACGTTCGGCGTTCAAGTCCCCTCCCGCCTCCTCCAGGGAAGCGGTTTTCCCAGCCAGAGCTTCCGGCATGCCCGCCGGGGATGCCTTGAGATTGATCCCTATTCCAACCACGACATATTCCACTTTCTCAGCCTGCGTTTTGGCCTCAAGAAGTACGCCTGCGAGTTTCCGGCCCTCGAAGAGAATATCGTTGGGCCACTTCAGCTTAAGCAAAAGCATCTCCCCCCGGAGGGTTTCAAAAACGGCCAGGGCTGCAATAAGGGACAACCTGGGAAGCTCATTGGGCAGGATGGTGGGGCGTAGAAGGATGGAAAGGTAGATGTTGCCCGGGGGAGAATGCCAGGGCCGCCCGAGACGCCCCCTTCCCCTCGTCTGGGATTTTGACAGGACAGCGGTCCATTCGGCGGCTCCCTCGTCCGCCATGGTTTTGAGCAGATCGCTGGTGGAGGGGACGGTGTCGTATCGGCGCAGGTTCATCGGATAGTTCACCGAATATTGATCATCTGACAAAACGTCCATCCGTGGGTTTTTACTCCATTATCTCCATACTGATGTCCTTTGAAACCGCCGAATGAGTCAGGGCTCCAACGGAAATGAAGTCCACCTTTCCGCTTTGAATGTATCCATCAATGTTTTCCAGGGTGATCCCGCCGGACACCTCAACAAGCGCCCTGCCGGCCACAATGGGGATAGCGGCGGCGACCTGATCGGAAGTGAAGTTATCGAGCATGATGATTCCCGCCCCCGCCGACAACGCCTCTTTTATCCCCGCTATGGAATCCACCTCGACCTCTACAGCCAGGCCGGGGGGTAAATTAACAAGAGCCCTTGCCACCGCCTGGCGGATTCCGCCACAGGCCGCGATATGGTTATCCTTGATCAGGATCCCGTCGAAAAGCCCCATGCGATGGTTCCGGCAGCCTCCGGTCCGAACGGCGAGTTTGTCAAGCCATCGCCATCCGGGGATGGTCTTTCTGCTGTCTAAGACGACGGCTTTATTTTTCGCCCTTTCGGCGTATTGCCGTG
Source organism: bacterium BMS3Abin14 (assembly GCA_002897695.1). Taxonomy (NCBI): domain Bacteria; species bacterium BMS3Abin14. Next base: position 24,063 of record BDTG01000028.1, on the reverse strand, counting down.
AAAGGCTTGCAACCCCACTCATCCTCTGGATAAAGTTAAGGGCTGTGCGTTCCCCGGCCAACAGGGAGGCAACAGACCCGGTGAGCTCCGCCAGAACGTCCCCCTCTGCGGCGGTCTCTCCCTCCCCGGCAAGGCCTTTGAAACGTATGGCCGGGTCGATCCTCTTGAAAACGGATCCCGCCACACCCAAACCGCATACGACGGTTTTTTCCCTCGCCTCTATAATTGCCCTGCCCTTCAGGGGTCCGATGAGGGCGGCGGCGGTCACATCGCCGGGGCCCAGATCTTCCTCCAGGGCCAGATCGATCAGCCGGAGGACGGCGGCGGGAAGTTCACGCATTCAGCCGTTCCATGTTCTGTTTCAGTTTAAGGATCTGAAGGTTTAATTCATCCCGGGTATTTCGGTTCTTTTCAACAACCTCACCGGGCGCCTTCCGGATAAACTGCGGGTTTTGAAGCTTGCACTCAACCTTTTCCAGCTCCGCGGAGGCCTTCTGAAGGGCACGGCCAAGGCGAAGCGTCTCGGCCTCCACATCCACCCTGGTATCGGGCCTGATGAAAACCTCCATTCCCCGAACAATGTTGATGGAAACATCAGCCGGCTTCTCCCCCTTCTCGATAATTTCGAGGCCTTCGAGTCCGGCCAATCTTATAATGTCGGCCGCATTGGCGCTGAGCACCGCGGCCATTTTCTTGTCATGGCAAAGCACGGTTGCCGGAACCCGTTGGGACGGCTGAACCTCCAGCTCCGTCCTGAGGTTCCGAATTGCGGTGGTGACATCCATTATGACGTTCGCCACCTCCTCCACTTCGGGATTTATGCCATCTTCCCCGGCCATGGGAAACGGGGCCAGCATGATGCTCTCCCCTTCCATGGGCAGCCTCTGCCAGATCTCCTCGGTTATGAACGGGACAATGGGGTGCATGAGCCTCAGGACAGCCTCAAGGACATGAGCGGCCGTCAACGACGTCTCCCGAAGGGCCGACTCGCCGGCCTCACCATAAAAAGACGGTTTGGCCAACTCCAGGTACCAGTCACAGAACTCATGCCAGAAAAACTGGTAGATGAGGTTGGCCGTCTCATTAAACCGATAGGTGTCCAGAGAATTCGTCACAGATATTATCACCTGAGATAATCTGCTCAATATCCATCTGTTGTGCTGAGCGTCCGGAAGGGGCGGATTCAAAATCTCCTCCTCCCTGAAACCGTCGACATATCGCAGGACAAGGCCGGATGCGTTCCAGATCTTGTTGATGAAGTGCCTGTAGCCCTCTATTCTGTCCTCGGCCAGTTTGATGTCCCTTCCCATGGCAGCGAATGCGGCGAGAGTATACCGGAATGCATCGGCGCCGAACCTATCGATCATCACAAGCGGATCAATAACGTTTCCCCTCGACTTGCTCATCTTATGCCCCTCAGCGTCCCGGACAAGGGCGTGAATATAGACTTCCCGGAAGGGGACATCATCCATAAATTTCATTCCCATCATGATCATTCTGGCTACCCAGAAAAAGAGGATATCGAAACCGGTAATCAGACAGCTTGTGGGATAGAATTTTTTCAGCGTCTGCGTTTCTTCCGGCCATCCCATGGTGGAAAAAGGCCAAAGCGCGGAGGAAAACCAGGTGTCCAGAACATCCTCGGCCTGTTGGATATCGCTGGATCCGCAGGCGGCGCAGGCCGTCGGATCCTCGACCTCAACCATGAGTTCGTCGCATTTCCGGCAGGTCCAGACCGGAATCCGATGCCCCCACCAGATCTGTCTGGATATGCACCAATCCCTGATATTGTTCATCCACTCGAAGTACGTTTTCTCCCAGTTGTCCGGATAGATCCTGATGCGGCCATCCTTCACGGCTTCCATGGCCGGCCCGGCCAGATTCTTCATTTTAACAAACCATTGTCTGGAGATGATGGGCTCTATGACCGTCTGACACCGGTAGCATTGTCCAACCGAATGCTCGTAATCAGCGACACTTACCAGATACCCGCCATCCTGAAGGTCATTGACAACCTTCCTGCGGCACTCGTATCGATCCAATCCCTCATAATGCTCTCCGGCCTCAAGTGTCATTGTTCCATCAAGTGAAATTACAGTTATACTGGGAAGACCATGGCGCTGACCGATGTCAAAATCGTTGGGATCATGGGCTGGGGTCACCTTAACGGCGCCTGTGCCAAAATCCATGTCGCAGTAGGTATCGGTGATGAGGGGGATCTCCCGTGACGTCAGGGGAAGACGGAAAGATCGACCGGTCAGGCCGGCGTAACGTGTGTCCTCCGGATGAACAGCGACGGCTGTATCCCCCAACATGGTCTCCGGCCGGGTAGTGGCAACCACCACGTCCCCCCGCCCATCTGAAGCGGGGTATCGAATATGATAGAGACGCCCCTTATCAGTTTTGTGTTCCACCTCCAGATCCGAAATTGCTGTTTGGCACCTGGGACACCAGTTTATTATATAATCGCCCTGGTATATGAAATCTTCCCTGTATAGTCGGACAAACACCTCCCGGACAGCCTTTGAGAGGCCCTTGTCCATGGTGAAGCGTTCCCTTTCCCAGTCACATGACGCTCCCAGGCGCCGGAGCTGTTCAAGGATGACTCCGCCATACTTCTTTTTCCACTCCCAAACCCTTTCCACAAAACGATCACGCCCAAGAGTGTGTCTGTCGATCCCTTCGATGGCCAACTGTTTCTCGACGACATTCTGTGTTGCGATACCGGCATGATCAGTCCCCGGCATCCAGAGAGCCTCGAACCCGGACATCCTCCGGTAACGGACAAGAATATCCTGGAGGGTGTTGTTTAAGGCGTGTCCCATGTGGAGAGAACCTGTAACGTTCGGAGGGGGAATCACGATACTGAAGGGAGGGAGGGAGGATCTCTCATCGGCATGGAAATACCCTTTATCCATCCAGGTGGCATACCAGCGCTTTTCCGCTTCCGCGGGGTTGAAATATTTGCCCAGAGTGTCATTGCTATCATTCATCAATCATCACTCCCGATGAAATACCTCAGCATCATGCCCGTAGTATTTAGTAAACACCTTTTCAAAAGCGGCACGGCCGAGGCCGCCGGTTCTATCGTTGTGGAGCCATACAGAAAGAGGGCTGACGGTTCCCCGAAAGCCCTCCCGTGCTGGACATTGGCTTGAATCAGGCTCTGCCGCCCCTGATTTTCTCGATGGCTTCCCTAATCAGGATCTCTGAGAGTTCCGGCACAACCTCCCATACAATCTTCTCAACCTTCTTTTCCACGGCCTCCCTGATGATGGATTCAAGCTGGGCATCATCAATTTGGGATAAAACGGCCTCTGCCGTCCCATGACTCCCATCCGGGAGGGGCTCGTGGACGGTGAATGCGGTTTCTTCCTTCCCGGCATCCTGTGGAACAGATTCCTGTATCTCAAACGGGGCAGGTTCCTGCACCTTAAACGAGGCGGGTTCCTGTATCTCAAGCGGAACGGACTCCTGTGCCTTAAATGGGTCAGGATCGGGAACCCCGGACGGGGCGGGCTCCTCGACATCGAAGGTGATTTCCTCGATCGCGTCTTCCATGATATCCAGGGACACTGAGTCCGTTCTTCCGGTCTCAAATCCGAAGAAGTCTTTTTCCCGTCGTTCAATCTTACTTTCGCCTTCAGAACCAACCGGCATTACGGGCGGCGGCATTACGGGCGACGGCATTACGGGCGGCGGCATTACGGGCGACGGCATTACGGGCGGCGGCATTACGGGCGGCGGCATTTCGGGCGGCTGGATTGCATCCGGGGTTGGAACCATCGGGACTTCATGGGATTCCTCGGCCCTGTCAAGCCCGATGTCGAAACTCCCAAAATCAACGACACCGGAGCCCTCCAGCGGTCCGAGAGATGGAGATGCAGTCTCCACCTCCGTCGGTCCCCGCGGCTTTACGGGCTCCATCTCATCGGCCTCGCTGAGGATGTCCCAGATATCCGGTTCGGAAATGGTCTCTTCTACGGGGGGGACGGTTGCCGGGGCTGGTTCAGTATCGGCAGCACCCTGAACGGGTTCAAAAACGGGTTTCTGGGCGGGTTCAAAAGCAGGCTCCACAACAGGGGTCCTGGGGGGTTCCACCTGGACACCCTTTTCCATTAACCCATTAACCTTTTCAATGAGCTCCAGCGCCTCGAAGGGTTTGGTGATGAAGCCATCGGCGCCGGCGCCCTTTGCCTCTTCCTCATCGAAAGCCTCAAATGTTCCCGCCAGGAGAAGCACAGGGATATCCCTGGTGGACTCATTTTCCTTGACTGCCCGGCAGAGTTCATACCCATTCACCTGCGGCATGATGACGTCAGCCAGAACAATATCGGGCTTCCAGTCCCTCATCTTATCCAGGGCATCCGATCCGGAACCAACAGACTGGATATCGACGGGCTCGTCGGCAAAGGTAAGGGCAATAACCTTCTGAATAGTGACGCTGTCATCAGCTACCAGGATCTTTTTCATCCGCGGTCCTCCCCTCCCCTGCCCAATAAGGGAGAATTATAAGGGGTTCCTCTCCCTCCAAGTGAATTTTGCAACAGCGACCTTTTCAACGAACCACCTCCTGAAATACAGCAGAAAGGCTGAGAACGATCATGGACCGATCTCCGGACTCAAAGGTCCCTTCAATGGCGCCGGCCCGGCCTTTCAATTCACCATGATACTCATCCAGGCGGTCCCCTTGAACCCCATCGACAACCCCTCCGATCCCCTCAACCCTAAACCCGACAAAGGCAGGTCCAAGTTCTGAGACCACAATAAGGCTCCCGCCCGATTCGGAATCTCTGCCCAGAGCGCCCAAAAGAGAAAACACGGGCAGGGCCTGCCCACCCCGGTAAACCATCAACCCTTCCAGAGGAAGTCTGCCATCTGGAACCGGGGTCACAGAGACAGCGGCGACGATCTCGCGGATCTCACTCAGAGGCACGGCAAAATCACAATCACCCACATGGAATGAGATGAGGCGACTGTCGGTCATGAAGGTCCTCCCGGCTCCATGAATATTAAATCAGCCTGGAAAGGTCAAGGTCGAAAACGATTTTACTCTCCCATATACGAAACCCCGACAGGGGAAAGTCAGTGCAACGAGATACCGCAGGGGGAACCGGCCGCAGCGCCGACAGATTCTCAATCCCCAGCACCTCATCAACAAAAAAAGCCCTGCCTTTCCCGTTGAGCCTCAAAATGATCACCTGTGTTCGTCCAGGAAGGCCGGGTTCGGAAATGAGGGGGTTTAAAGGAAACCAGTCCCCCCGGGCATACACCCATTCCTCGATGTCATTCTCGCCCGCCGGTACGTTCTCGGGAAGGGCTTCCCTGTGGACAATACGCTCCTTGCCCACGATCTCACCAACCGCTTCGAAGGGCACCGAAAAATGGATTTTTCCGATGCGAAAAAGTACCACTCTGTCGCCCATTTACGATGACCCCATAGAATACTGCCGCCTGAGCCCACAGTATTCTATCATGAAAACCCCACTTGCCCGACGTCCTGTTCTTCCATGCACAGGGATGGATTCACTGCTGAAAAATTGTGCAAATCCAAGCAATTGCAAAGTACCATCCCAGCCTTGGCAGGTCAAGTTTGATCCACCTTCGCCCATACCCCCACACGCCCATACTCCCTTACCCCCTTACTCCACAGTTCGGCCTGTCCGCCATGGCTCCTTGAGCGACGGCGGACACTTCGACACCTCACTCCATTCTATGCTATAGCTGTATTCATTCAACTCCAGACAGTGCGGGGCTTTCATCTCATGGCGCTTAAGATCCAGAAGTACATCATGCTCAAATTCATCAGCCACTTCTCGGCTGGCGCCGGTATCTTTACTGCTCTTTTCCTGATGGATCAGGCCTCAAGACAGGTCAATGAGATCGCCCCCCAGATGAACAGCTTCAGCCAGTTCATGACGACCTTTTCCCTCCTCTTGCCGGAGATGCTGACCTACAGCCTCCCACTGGCATTTCTCATGGCGATGATCGCGACCATCGGACAGATGAAGCAGGACCAGGAATTGACCTCGATCTATTACGCCGGGGTCTCCCCGCTCTCCGTCTTCGTTCCCTTTGTTTTTTCGGCCTCGTGCATATTTCTTCTCCTGGCAAGCCTTTCAATCTACATCTCCCCCATGAGTTTCAGGGCCTATAACGACAGCCTGCTGGAAATAGCAAGACAAAGGGTACTGAGTGAATTAAAACCGGGAACCTTTTTCAGGGGTATACCGGGCGCCGTCCTCCTGGTGGATGATTTTGATCCTGCATCCGGAAAAATGGGCCACTTGCTGATGGTGCAAAGCTGGAAAAAGGGCAAGGGGGATATTATCCTGGCGAAATCCGGTATTATCGAGATCCCCACGGTGCTTGGAGGGGACGTAACACTCCGTCTCCACCATGGCACGATTCAGCCGATCAGCGCGCCGGAACCAGGGTACATATCCGGAGCTTTCGACAACCTTGTCACGCGAATTGAAAAACATGGATCCGCGGAGGGCCTGAACAGTGAACAGCTCTATTCCAGCCTTACCCTGGGGCAATTGCGCGAAAAGGTGCCTGAGCTGAAATCGGAGGGGAGAACAATGGAACTGCGAAAGCTGATAATGACCATCCACAGGAGGTTTTCACTGCCTGCGGTTATCATGATCTTTCCTTTCATAATCTTCCCCATGGCCATTTCCTCACGGAGCTACGGGAAACCCGCGGCTTTTCTGGCATCCATAGTTCTCTTCGGCATCAGTTTCTTCCTCTTTTCCCTCAGTTCCAGGTTAACCGCAGGTGATGCATTCTCGCCGGTATTCGCGGCGTGGATGCCCGACGCCGTTTTATCCGTCATTGCTCTCGTCTTTTTCTGCCCCTTCCTTGCCGGCCATTGCTTCCACAGGCCAAAAGTCCGGAAAGGGATTGGGGCATGACCCGCATCGACCGGTATCTGATCAAAAGCTGGTTCGTGTTTTTCCTGCCAACGCTTGCCGTTCTCAGCTCTGTCTACCTCTCCAGTGAGATCGCTTTTCGGGTCTGGGGCCTCCTGGGGCAGAACATCCCCCCTTTCAAACTGGCCCTTCACTTTCTCCTGAAGCTCCCCTCCATCTCCTATCAGATGGCGCCACTGGCGGCACTGCTTGCCACACTCATGGTACTTACGGGGATGAAAAGGACAAAAGAGCTTACCGCCATGTTCTGCACGGGACTCGGGAGCTTTCGCATCGGCGTTCCGCTGCTTGGCGCCACGCTGGCGATATGCGCCGTCGGTTATTATTGGGGGGAAACGCTGGCTCCATCATCCATAAAGGCCGGCAAGGACATCCTGAGATCCGGTCAAAAGAATGTTTCAAGGATTATCGGCGGCAGCCAGATCTGGCTCCTGGAAGGCAAAAGGGTTATCCATATCGGGAGCGTCGTTGGGAATGGAAAGCTACTGCTTGAACCGACCGTCCTGGAATTTTCCGGTAAGGGGTTCAAGACTCTCGTAAGGAGGCTTGATGCCCCCCAGGCCCGATGGGAAAACGGAGCCTGGATCATGGACCGCGGGATAGCGCGGACCTTTTCAAACGGAGCTATCATCCAGGCCACCGACCCGGGCCGCATCAAAGCGCCCATTGAAATCAGCCCGCAGGATTTTTTCGGAATACGCAGGAGCCCCGATGAGATGAACAGCAGGGAAATAAGAAAATATGTGGATAACCTTCGGAGATCCGGGGTGCCGTACAGTCGATTCGAAGTGCGGCTCTACAATAAGGCGGCAACCGCCTTTCTCCCTTTTATCTTCGCTCTGCTTGCTCTCCCCGTGGGTTTTCAGGTCCCGGTCAAGGGCGGGGCTCCGTTGGGCATGGGGCTGGGAATCGTGGTCGCCCTCGCCTACTGGTCGGTCTATTCCCTTCTTTTGTCCCTCGGAAACTCAGGGATTCTGCCCGCCCCCCTGGCCGCATGGGGCGCCAACATTATTTTTTCCATGGTCGCCGTAACCGCGATCCTGATAAAACCATCACCGCGGCTGATCTGATGGCATCCGGTCACGTTCCCATCTGCCAGGAGTTCAGATACCGCACCTGTTCCTCGGTCAAGGTGTCTATCTCAACCCCGATGGCCCTTAATTTCAGCCGTGCGATATCATGGTCAATCTCCTCGGGAACCCCATATACCTTTTTTCCCAGGGACCCGGCTTTTTTGACCATGTATTCGGCCGACAGGGCCTGGTTGGCAAAGCTCATGTCCATTACGCTGGAGGGATGACCTTCAGCGGCAGCCAGGTTGATGAGGCGTCCTTCCCCGAGAACATTCACTTTTCTGCCGTCCTCCAGGGTGAACTCTTCCACAAATTCACGGATGCGGCGGCGCCCAACCGCTATTTCCGCAAGACCGTCGAGGTCAAGCTCAACATTGAAGTGGCCGGAGTTGGCCACGATGGCTCCACCCTTCATGGCCTGAAAATGCTCCTTTCTGATAACGTGGATATCCCCGGTAACCGTACAGAAAAAATCCCCCAACGGAGCTGCCTCTTCCATGGGCATGACATAAAATCCGTCCATTGCCGCCTCAAGCGCCCTGACGGCATTAACCTCGGTAACTACCACCCTCGCACCCATTCCGTTGGCGCGCATGGCCAATCCTCTTCCGCACCAGCCATAACCGACGACCACAAAAACGCTTCCGGCGAGCAAACGGTTGGTGGCTCTGATAATTCCGTCGATGGTACTCTGCCCGGTGCCATATCGATTATCGAAAAGATGCTTGGTGTCCGCGTCGTTAACCGCAACTATGGGGTAGCGAAGCACCCCCTCAGCGGCCATACTCTTCAGGCGGATTACGCCCGTGGTTGTTTCTTCCGTCCCTCCGATCACATCCTCCAGCAAATCCGTTCTTTTGGAGTGAAGGATCGAGACGACATCGGCTCCATCATCCATGGTCAACTGGGGCCCGATCTTCAGGGCCGAGTGGATGTGGTCATAATAGGTGTCGTTGTCCTCACCTTTTATTGCAAAAACAGAAATATGGTCGTCCTTCACAAGGGAAGCGGCCACATCGTCCTGGGTACTGAGCGGATTGGAAGCGCACAGGGCAACCTGAGCGCCGCCGGCCTTCAGGGTCTTCATCAATTGAGCCGTCTCGGTGGTAACGTGAAGGCACGCAACAAGCCGATAGCCATCAAGAGGCAGCTCCAGACGGAACCGCTCCTCTATCCGGGCCAGAACCGGCATGTTCTGGGCGGCCCACTCGATACGGAGTTTTCCCTGGTCGGCCAGGTTGATGTCCTTGATATCATATTCCATAATTTCTCCTGTCAGATGATTACAGACCGGCGGCGGACCGCAGTTCCTCAACCTTATCGGTCCTCTCCCAGGTGAATTCCGGCTCATCCCGTCCAAAGTGCCCATAGGAAGCTGTATTACGGTAGATCGGCCGAAGAAGATCCAGCGCTTCGATTATTTTTCTGGGCTTAAGGGGAAAGATATCCCTGATGATTTTTGCTATCCTGTCCGGAGATATTTTCGAGGTCCGGAATGAATTGATCATGACCGATACGGGATCGGAAATTCCGATGGCGTAGGCAAGCTGAACCTCACACCTTTCGGCAAGACCCGCGGCAACAACGTTTTTGGCGATATATCTGGCCATATAGGATGCGGAGCGATCTACCTTGGATGGATCTTTTCCCGAAAAACATCCCCCCCCGTGGCTTCCCTGCCCGCCATAGGTGTCCACGATAATCTTCCGTCCGGTAAGCCCCGTATCCCCCATGGGCCCTCCCATTACAAACCTGCCCGTGGGGTTCACGTAAAATTTGGTGTTATCGTCCAGCATGTCCGACGGGAGAACTTTCCGGGCAACCTCCTCGATAATCCCAGCCCTCAGGGCCTTTTCTCCAATGTCGGGGTGGTGCTGGGAGGACAGTACGACAGCGTCGATGCGAACAGGTTTGTATCCCCGGTACTCGATGGTCACCTGGGATTTCCCGTCGGGCCTGAGGAACTCGAGGATTCCTTCCTTTCTGCACTTGGTCAGTCGCCTGGTAAGCTGATGGGCGAATACGATGGGCATCGGCATCAGGCTTTGCGTCTCATTGCAGGCATAGCCAAACATGAGGCCCTGATCGCCGGCGCCGCCGGGATCGACCCCCATGGCTATGTCCGACGATTGATGATGGATGGAGGTAAGCACGCTGCACGATTCCCAGTCGAAGCCCATCTGCGAACTATTGTATCCCACATCCCTGATCACTCCCCTGGCGATTTCAGGGATCTCGACGTAGGTGGAGGTTGTTATCTCCCCGGCTACGAATACCAGGCCGGTTGTGACCAGCGTCTCGCATGCCACCCTGCATCCTATATCTTCCTTTATGATCGCATCAAGAATGGCATCGGAGATCTGATCGGATATTTTATCGGGGTGTCCTTCGGTCACCGATTCCGAAGTAAAGAGAAAATCTGTCATGCTCATTTTCTATCATCCTCCATATCATGGTTTTCAAATTATTATTAAAACAGAGCCTTTAATAGCAAAACACCTCTATTAATACAACCTTCCAGTGCGTTATGTCGATCATTCCCCGAACCCGGAAGACACGATCTCAACCAGGGTCCTGACGGCATCATCCTCGTCCGTGCCCTCAGCCGCCACAACAAGGGTCTCGCCTTTGGCGGCCGCAAGGGTAAGTATACCCATGATACTCTTGCCGTTGACCCTGTTTTCGCCCTTCTCGAGCCATATCTCGCTATGGAATCGGGCGGCCTCCCGAACAAATACGGCGGCAGCACGAGCGTGCATGCCAAGAGTGTTGCTGATGATCACCTCGGCAGAAACCACGGTAATTCCATCCTTAACCCCAGCACACCCAGGATCAGAGAGATAAACGCCACAACAGCCCACACCGTCAGTGTTTTTCTCCCCATCAGGTAAAGGCTCAGGGGAACACAGAAAAGCAGGAGAACGGTTCCGGGCGTCCCTGTCCTGACCGCAACCATTCCCAGGAGAAAACCTGCCGGCGGCGCTATGGCCGAGCGAATTTTCCTGGAATATCCCAGGATATCGTGATCGGCAAAACAGGACAACGGGTCGGCGGCGTTCTCAAACCCCTTGTCAAACAGAAACCACCTGGCGAAAAGCTGGATGGCGTTGTGAAGAAAGAGAAGTGTAAACACCCCGACCAAAGGGTTAAAAAGAGCGACGCACAGGCCTGAAACGGTGACAAGCGGCCTCAGCGAACCCCAGAAGAGACTGTCTCCCGCTGCTCCCATGGGGCCCATGAGAGTGTTTTTGGCCCGAACCGAACCCTCATGATCCCCTTCCTCGTCCAGACGGGCGCTTACGCCGAACAGGTAGGAGGCCATAATGGGGTGGGTGTTGAAATAAGTGAGATGGCGCTTAAACACCTTATGAAAATCATCCCCGGTGATCCTCCTGAGCCAGGGGTAAAGGACGAAAAAATATCCCAATCCCTGCATGTGCCGATAGCTCCAGGATCCCTGTATTGACAGGGAGCGCACAAGAAAAAGGATTCTCTCCCTGATTCCGATTCCGATCATGCCAGAACGCCGCTTCCCACAAGCGCCCCCGCCAGCAGGCCCAGGACAAACCCTATCCATCCAAACCCCCGGAGACGATTGGCCGACACACCTGCCAACCCGACAAAAAACGGAGCTATGCCAAGCACAGAAAAATAACCAAGCGCTCCCGGAACCGCAGCAAGAACCCGGGAGGAAAGGAAATAGAGAATACCGCCGGAAAGGGTGATGGATATGGCATGAAAAAGGAATGCCCTGCTGATGCCCACCATGTGGACGGTGCGAGCCTGGCCGGGTTTCCCCATTCTGCAAAGGGCCACTGACCTGATAATGGCCCGTTCGTTTGACCTCCTCCAGATAATTTCTGCCAGGCGGTCCGGCAGGATAGCCGGCAGGGCAAGCAGCGCGGCTGCCGGAATCCTCATCCAGCCATGGTCGCCCAAAACCCCCGAGGCGAGCAGCATCACGGAAAGAAGCGCAGGGTAGAGCGGATGGTAGGGGACATAGGAGCCGGCGGGAATGGATCTGATATACAACAGTTCAAAGATGATACCCACCATTGCCCCCTCCGCGGGCCGGCCGGTAAGGGCGCCGAAAAGAAAGGAGGCGACCAAGGGCCTGGACAGAGAAAACTGACCGAAGGCTGTTCTCTCCACGCCAAGAAGGCCGCCGACAAGGGCTGTGGAAAACAGAAGGACCGGCAGGGAACTCACTGGACATCACCCCTTGAGAGAGCGATTTTTGACAGGTCATAGGATCTTCCTCCGGGAAGGTCCATGGCTTCGACTCCGATCCCCAGGGATAATAACTCACCGAGAATTTCAATGTCGTTTCTGTCCAGAAAGACCGATGGGCTCACCTTCAATCCCCGCCGCAGGTGATGGAGGTTGCCGATGTTCACCGCACCGATGGATACTCCGTTTCTGGCCACCGTGAGTACGTCCGCGAGGGAACCGAACAGGAGAAGAACATTTTTATCCTTTCGATGTTCAAGACATGATTTCAGGCCGGCGGTGGAAACGACGGAAAATACGATTGGGACGGGAACGATCATGCGCATCAGGCGGCATCTGGGACCGTCCTCGAAAATCTTATCGCCAATCACACAGACAAAATCAGCCTGGAGATGCGGGACCCAGCTTTCAATGATCTGTCCATGTACAAGACGATCATCCACCCTGGCAAGAACCACCGGCATGCGCTATTTACCGGACAGGTATTCCGCAGCCACCTTGATGTGCTGCCTGCCATAATCTCTGAGCATCCGGGCCGCTTCGTCCAGAGAGGTTGTGCTGTCGAAGGCCGCAACCTTCAGCAACATGGGGAGATTGACGCCTGTCACAACCTCAACCTTACCTTCAGCAAGAAACGAAAGGCTGATATTTGATGGAGTCCCCCCGAACATATCCACCAGCAGGATGGCGCCTCTGTCGCCCTTTACGCTATTGATCGCGCGATCAATGTTTTCCCTGACCTCCCCGACACCGTCGGAAGCCATGACCGCTACATGGGTCAGGTTCTCCAATGTGCCGGTTATAGCGACGCAGGTGTCAACCAATGCCCCACCGAGCCCCTCATGGGTAACAAGGACTATGCCTATACCTTCAATCATGCGTGATCACCCCTCCCGCAGGTCCCGATGTCTGACCTGTACGTTAACCAGTTTATCGTTCGAGAATTTTCCCGCCACCCTCTCTACAACGGCAACCGAACGATGCCGTCCACCGGTACACCCGATGGCCACCGTCAGATAACCCCGGGCCTCACCAGCATATTTCGGGATAAGGTCCGTGAGGAAGTTCTCCAGTTTTTGCAGAAATTCCTCTGTTCCGGCGGACATCTCAAGGAAACGCCGAACCTCGGGGTCTCTGCCGTCCCTGTCCCTGAGATCCTCCACAAAAAACGGGTTGGGAAGAAAACGAACGTCGAAAACCAGATCCGCCTCCCTGGGAAGCCCCAGTTTGTATCCGAAGGAGACAAAGCTCAGGACCATCCGGCCGTCCTTGTCCGTTCCTCCAAATCGTCTCCGGATAAGTTTCTTTAACTCATGTGGATTAAGATCCGTGGTATCCAGGTGAATATCGGCTGCCTCACTCAGCGGTTTAATGAGTTCGTGCTCAATTTGAAGGGCCTCCGACAAAGGCGACGCGGAGGCAAGGGGATGAACTCGCCTCGTCTCGCTGAATCGCTTCTGCAGCGCCTCCATCGATGTTTCCAGGCATACGACGACAACCCTGTAGCCGAACTCTCTCAGGGATTCTATGACGGCTGGAAAGCGAGACTGCAGGTCGGGCTCCCGTATGTCCATAACCATTGCAGCTCGGCTGATATCCGGATGTCCCGTTTCAACGAGATGGGCAAAGGAGTGGAGCAGGTCCACCGGAAGGTTATCGACAGCGTAATAACCGATATCCTCCAGGGTCTTCAGCGCGGTTGTCTTCCCGGTGCCTGATGCTCCGGTGATAATGACAAATTCGGTTCTCTTCATTCGACCGACCCCAGGTCTGGTTTTTTCCTTTTCACTCTGTTGCTGTTTATCTTCCTGGACAGGTTTATGTCGAATTCCTGCGCCGCGTCATACCCCATTCCCTTGAGTAGATGGTTGCGGGCAGCCACCTCGACAATGAGGGAAAGATCCCGGGCCGGGCGAACGGGGATTCTCAGATAGGGCACACTGGAATCCAGGATGGAATAGGTGCGCTCGTCGAGTCCAGTCCGCTCGATTTCCTCTCCCTGCAGCCACTCAATCAGTTCAACTATAAGCTCTAGTTTTTTTGTTTTTCGGATGGATGAGACACCATACAGGTCTTTGATATTGATAATGCCCAGTCCCCGGATCTCGATGTGGTGTTCTATGAGTTCATCACAGCTTCCGGACAGAATACCGGCAACCTTTCTTTTAATGATAACTACATCATCACCCACAAGCCTGTGGCCTCTTTCCACCAGCCCGAGGGCACACTCGCTTTTGCCGATACCGCTCTTTCCCAGCAGCAGTATGCCTACGCCGAACACATCAATCATGGCGCCGTGAACAGAGGTCTCCGGCGCCAGAATATCCTCGAGATAGTTTGTAACCCTTCTGATGAGGTTTGACGAGATCTCCGGTGATCTGAGCAACGGGACCTTGTGCCGGTCGGCCAGTTCCCGCATCGCATCAGGAACATCAAGGCCCTTTGCGACGATGAGGCAGGAAACCCCCGAGGAACACAGCCCGTTCAGGCGCTGCCATGCCACCTTGGTCTCCAGTGCTGCAAGATAGGATATTTCAGTCTTTCCGAGAATCTGTACCCGGTCCCTGTGAATCTGGTCGAGATAACCCGCCAGGGCCAGTCCGGGCTTCTGAATACGTGCGATCCGGATCGGTCTTTCAACCCCGTCCCAGCCGGCGAGGACCTCAAGATCAAGTTCCTCCCGGTTATGTTCAAAGAAAGTGCCTACGGGGATGCTGATCATCCGGCCCCGGGATCAGTGCCGCTTGTCCTCCTCGGAAATCACCTGGTAAAGGGATTCATTGTCCATGGATTCCATAAGTGCCCGGCGGCAATCGGGGCTTTTAACGATCCGTGAAATCCGTGCGAGGGTCTTGAGATGATCACCAGCGGAATCCTCCGGCGCAACCAGGAGAAAAAACAGGTGAACCAATTCCCGATCGGGGGCATTAAAGTCAACCCCTCCGGTGGAACGTCCGAAAACAACAACTATTCCATCCATATCGGGAAGCCTGCCATGAGGAACAGCAACACCGTTGCCGATCCCGGTACTCCCCAGTTTTTCCCTGTTCTGAAGGACATCCACCAACTCATCAACGTCCTTGATAACCTCTCGTGTTTTAAGATACTCCGCAAACTCTCTTAACACCTCCTCCATGGAAGAGGCGGCAAGTTCGGGTAAAATATCCTCCGGTGAAAGAACATCCACGATCTTCATGAAAACCTCTCGCCTAATCCTGCATCCGGGGTTCAATGAGGCCGTAATGCCCATCATCCCGTACGTAGATTACATTAAGTTCGCTGGAGTTGGCATTATTAAATAGCAGAAAGGATTTATTCATCAGCTCCATCTGCATTACGGCTTCATCTACCGTGATGGGTTTCAGGATTATTTCCTTCTGCTGAATGATCTCATGCGCTTTTTCCGGTTCAGCAGCATCATGAATAATTTTGTGGCTGGCCTTGAATACCCTGACAGCATCCCGATCACCACGGCTCTGAATCTTTTCCCTGTACTTCTTGACCTGTCGGTCCAATTTATCCAGGACGAGGTCGATTGACGAATACATATCGTTCGTCTCCTCCTTGCCCTTGATAATGATACCGTTGGCCGCCACAGTCACCTTGGCAATGTGCCGGTATTTTTCCACATGCAAAACAACCTGCGCACTGACGGGGTCCATCAGCGGTCTGAGAACTTTTGACAATTTCTCATCAACGTAGCTTCGCAGAGCATCACTTTGTTCCATCCTTTTAAACGATACCTCGATCTGCATTTACAGTCCTCCTCAAGAAAAGTAAATGGACGTAAACATGATTGCGGGTCAAAGTCAACCCCGCCGAGAGTTTCAGCGTCAGGGGGATTCTTTCCTTCGGGAGGAAGGCAGTATTCCCATGTTCTCCCTGTATTTGGCAACGGTTCTCCTGGCTATGTCAATACCCTCCAATTTTAGCATATCGGAAATAGCCTGGTCGCTTACCGGTCTCCCGTGGTTCTCGGCCTTTATAATATCCCGTATCTTGGCCCTCACACTTTCCGACGCCAGAAACTCCCCGGAAACAGTCCGAATTCCGGGGTTGAAGAAGTATTTGAGCTCAAACAAACCTTCAGGACAATGAAGATATTTCTGCGTGGTGACACGGCTGACCGTTGACTCGTGCACCCCGATGTCATCCGCCACATCCCTTAAGACCATGGGCCTTAAATATTTAACCCCGCGCTCAAAAAATCCCATCTGTTTACCCAGAATACTTTTTACTACCCTGTAGATGGTCCGCTGCCGCTGATCGATGCTTTTTATCAACCATGCGGCAGATCTGACCTTCTCCAGTAGAAATGCCCTGTCCTTCTCCGGAAGTTTGGAGCCGCGTTTGAGAAGTTCCCTGTAATAGCTGTTGATTCTGAGCTTCGGCATTCCATCATCATTAAGCAGGATAATCCATTCATCATCCATTTTAAAAAGATGCGCATCCGGCGTCACGTAGACGGGGGCGCTGCCGCCGAAAGGCCTTCCCGGTTTGGGTTCCAATCCATGCAGTATTCCCTGGGCGGACAGGATGTCCTCCATGGAAACATCGATTTCCCTGGCGATGCCGGAAAGGTTCCCCTTGCCCAGGTCCTCCAGATGTTCGGCTATCAGAAGTTCCGTCAGGCTACCTTCGATTCCAAGCTGACGAACCTGCAGGAGAAGACATTCCCTCAGGTCCCTGGCTGCCACGCCGGGAGGATCCAGCTGCTGGACCTGGTTCAGCATCTTCTCCCCGACTGAAAGCACATTATCGCCGAGGGGAGCGAGAGCCTCGTCGAGGTCCATTCTCAGGTAGCCGTTCTCATCCAGGTTCCCGATGATCAGGGATCCGGCCTTGAACTCTTCCGGGCTGAGCTTCGACATCCGGAGCTGCCACAGAAGGTGCTCCTGCAGGGTGTCGGGCCGGCTGATCAGCCCCTCGAAGGAAGGGCGCTCCTGTTCTTCCCGGACATGGTATGGAAGGTTCTGTCCCGAGTCAAGATAGGCCTCCCACTCCTTGAGGTTATCGGGGATAGACAGGATATTTATCTCTTCCTCCCTCTCCGGTTCCTTCCTTGCCGGTTCCTCTGTGGAGACGTCCTGCTGGTCCAGGGAAATGTCATTTGGGCTTTCCGGGGGGGCCGTCTCATCAAGAGCAGGGTTCTCGAGGATCTCCTGGCACACCATTTCTGCAAGTTCAAGCCTGGAAAGCTGAAGGAGTTTAATGGCCTGCTGAAGCTGGGGGGTCATAACCAGCTGTTGGGTCTGTTTCATCTGGAGCTGTGTTTTGATATTCACAGGCTGAAACCCTCTCCAAAGTAAACTTTCCGGGCCTTTTCACTGGAGGTGATCATCTCCGGGGATCCCTCTTCCAGGATCTTGCCGGCCGCCAGAATATAGGCCCTGTCGGTAATTCCAAGACATTCCCTTACGTTGTGGTCCGTAATCAGGATTCCGAGATTCCGGTCTCTCAACATCCGGATGAGTTTCTGCAACTCCAGGACGGTGATAGGATCGATCCCGGCGAAAGGCTCGTCCAGCAGAAGATATGCTGGGTCCGACACGAGGGCCCTGGCGATCTCCACCCTCCGTCTCTCACCGCCCGAAAGTTTTCCACCGAGGCTTTTGCCAAGATGGGCGACGCCCATTGCCTCGGTGAGCTCCTCCAGCAGAGCGTTCCTGGATCCTGCCGGTATGCCCACCGCTTCCATAACGGACAGAAGGTTGTCCTGCACGGTCATCCCCCTGAATATGGATGGTTCCTGGGGGAGATACCCGAGACCTGCCCGGGCCCGGCGATGCACAGGCCACCTGGTCATATCCGTGCCGTTAAGGAGAACCTGTCCGCCATCGGGCCTAACCATCCCCGCGATCATGTAAAACGTTGTTGTCTTGCCGGCCCCATTGGGCCCGAGCAGCCCCACGACCTCGCCGGGTGACAGGGTGATGGACACACCGTCCACCGCCGTCCTTTTCCCATAACGCTTAATGAGGGATTCGGCGACAAGCCTCACTGGCTGCTCCCCGGCGACGAGATTATCACGGCATTCACGGGACCGTCAAACACCGCCACACCGGTGTTCACGTCGTAGGTTATTCTGGTGGCATTAATGCTGTCACCCCCCCTTAAAAGCCGCGGCGAGCCAGTCAGGATGACCTGCCCGCCTGTCAGTTCGAACGCTGCCTTTTGGGCCTCGACCCTGTCACCCATATTTTTCAAAACAACATCTCCCTGCGCGGTCCCCCTCTTGATCCGGGAGGAATTTGCGGTGACCAGCAGCAGGGAGTTGCATGTCAGCTCGGCGGCCTGAAATCTTACGATCACGGAGCCTTCGAACCTGACCTCGCCTCTGGTCTCGTCGATCTGAAGTGAATCAGACTGGATCTTCAGTTCCTGACCGGCCGCGAAACCAGCTATGGGCAGCAACAGAATCGGAAGCATCAGGATAGTCAGTGCTTTTGCGAACAAGCCTCTCATGGACCCCCCCTGTCCAGAATCCATATGGCCCTGACGTCCCCGGTTACAGAGGCTATGCCGGAAGAAACATTATAACTGAGAGTCCGGCCCCGCACACGAAGCCAGGAAGTTCTCAACTCTACCCCGCCCCGGGAGGTGATCTTCGAACTCTTTCCATCCCACCGAAGCGCTGGAGCCGAAAAACGGTAGCCGGAAGCGGTCCCGGCTCTCGCATTCCCCTCAAGATCAAGGGTCCTGATATCCGTATTATATATGCCCCTGTCACCTTGGGCCCAGACCTTTTCCGCCCCGCCTTCCAGCACCCGTGCCCTGATCATCTTGAGGGCGACCAGCGCTTCATCCCGGACGACAGCCTCGGAGGCACGAATCCGCCATGTCGCAGGTCCGGTCTTTTCAACAATTGTAAACCCCTTTAACTGAATATTCGAGGCCATGCTTGAGGGTGGCGCCATAGAAATAATGGCCATGGCAACGCCACCGATCAGCAGAATTATCCGTGTTGAGGCACGGGGTGATTTATCACGGATGCCCATACCGGTCAGGCTACCATAATGTCGGGAGAAAAGAAAGAACATGGCGCAAAAGTTGCATGAATTACAGGTAGCGTTTAAGAATGCTATCCCACATATTCTGGGCCTTGAGAATGAAAACGATAAGATCTCTTGCCGCCCCGCATCCCCCCGGAGAGTCAAAAACGATGGCCGCGCGGTCCCGTACCTCCAGCGGGGCATCGGCAACCGCACAACCAAGGCCGACTTTCAATAATACCGGAAGGTCGACCAGGTCATCCCCCATGTATGCAACCTGGGAATGATCCAGGCCAAGTGTGGAAAGAAGGGAATCCAAGACAACTATCTTGTCTTTTACCCCCTGGAAAACGTGTTCTACTCCCAGATCCATGGCCCTGATGTCCACCATGGGGCTCTTGCGTCCGGTAATAAAAGCAACCGTCAACCCTGCCCTTCGTGCGAGCCTGATGGCATGCCCATCCCGCACATTGAACGATTTTATCTCCTCGCCGGAGGATGTGTAGGACACCTTTCCATCCGTCAGCACCCCATCAACATCGAAAGCCACCAGCCGCACTTTTCTGGCGGAAGCCAGAATTTTTCCGGCAGCTTCCATGCCGGAACCATTTATCCCATTCGGGGAGGTCATCAGGCAACCCCCCCCTTCAGGATATCGTGCAGGTGGATAACCCCTTCAATGGCCCCCTCGGAGTTCACGACGACCAGGCCTGTAATGGAGTGGCTTTCCATTATCTGGAGGGCCTTGGCTGCCATGATATCCATGGTGATGACCTTGGGGGCCGTGGTCATTGCCTGTCCGGCGGTAAGATCAAGCGGGCTTGCCTGCCTTTCAAGGAGCCTCCTGAGATCTCCGTCGGTGATAATCCCCAGGAGAGAGCGATTTGAATCCACAACAGTCGTAAAACCGAGCCGTTTGGAGGTAATTTCCAGGATGGCATCCCGGAGGGGGGCGGCATCCTTGACCGCCGGAATTTCATCGCCGGTGTGCATGATATCAGCCACGGTGAGGAAACGGCGCCCCAGCGTTCCCCACGGATGGACCATGGCAAAATCCTCCTCGGAAAATCCCTTTAGTTCCAGCAGGGCAACGGCGAGAGAATCCCCCAGCGCCAGAGTTACCGTGGTGCTGGCGGTAGGGGCCAGTCCCAGGGGACAGGCCTCCTCCTCCACCGAAATATCCAGGACCACATCCGCCCTTTTGGCAAGAGTGGAAGGGCCCTTGCCTGTCATACATATTATGGGAATTCCCAACCTCTTGACGGCCGGCAGAAGCCTGACCATCTCTTCCGTCTCCCCGCTGTTGGACACGGCGACAAGGATATCTCCCCTGACAAGCATCCCCAGATCGCCATGGCCTCCTTCCGCGGGATGAATGAACATGGAAGGGGTGCCGGTGCTCGCGAAGGTCGCGGCGATTTTCCGACATACCAGTCCCGACTTCCCCATACCGACGAAAACGACCCTCCCTTTACAGGCCAGGAGCATCTCGACAGCAGTGACGAACTCTTTCCCAATCCTTTTCCTCATTTTCGCGATGGACCGCTCCTCAATGATCAGGACCTGCCTCGCAGTGTGCAGCACGGACTTGGGATCGAGGTCCATCAACCTGAACCTCCTGGTTTTGCAGCGCCGGCAACGGCCAGGAGGGATTCCAGAAGGTCTTTCAGTCGATCCAGCGGCCACATGTTCGGTCCATCGCACGGGGCGGAATCAGGGTCGGGATGGACCTCCATAAAAATCGCATCAATCCCGCATGCCACTGCCCCGCGGCAAAGGTCAGGAATATACTCTCTCATTCCACCCGACCGATCACCCAGCCCTCCCGGAAGCTGAAGGCTGTGGGTCGCGTCGTAGACAACAGGGGTTCCGAAACCCCTGATTACCGGAAAGGATCGAAAATCAACTACAAGGTTGTTGTAGCCGAAAGTCGTGCCTCTCTCGGTGATCAGCAGGGCTTCCCCGTTCCTTACCTTGCCGATGATCCCGCCCACATCCCAGGGGGACAGAAACTGTCCCTTTTTTACATTGACCGGGAGCCCCGTTCGGGACGCGGCCAGGAGAAGATCAGTCTGACGACAGAGGAAGGCCGGTATCTGGATAAGGTCCAGGACCTCGGCCGACTTCTCCAGCTGCACGGTATCGTGGACATCCGAGGTTACCGGTATGCCCAACTCTTTTTTGACGGTGTCGAGTATCTTCAGGCCGGCCGCGATGCCGGGCCCGCGGAATGAGCCTCCGGATGTGCGGTTCGCCTTGTCGAAGGAAGACTTGAATACCAGGGGAACCCCAAGGCCACGGCATATTCGGGAAAGCTCTCCGGCAGTGGATAGGGCGGATTGGGCAGACTCGATGACGCATGGACCGGCAATAAGAACAAGGGGTCCATTCCCGCCGATGTTCACATCTCCAACCCGGACCGTTCGGGTATGGGCGGCCTTTTTATCCACTGTTTTTGCTCTTGCCTGAAAGGCAGGCGGCAATAAAACCCGAGAATAGAGGGTGGGCACTCCACGGCCTTGATTTGAACTCCGGATGAAACTGGCAACCCAGGTACCACGGATGATCCTTAATCTCGATCATCTCGACGAGGTTCCCGTCCGGGGACGCGCCCGACATGACGAGTCCGCTCTTCTCGAGCCGCACGCGAAACTCCGGGTTGAATTCGTACCTGTGCCGATGCCGTTCGGATATCTCCGCCGTTCCGTAGGCCTCAAATGCCCTGGTACCCGCCAGAATGGTGCAAGGATATGCCCCCAGCCTCATGGTTCCACCCATATCCTCCACAGCCCTTTGTTCCGGGAGCAGATCGATCACAGGGTAGGGCGTTTCGGCATCGAATTCCGCGCTGTTGGCTCCCTCAAGCCCTGCTACGTTCCGGGCAAACTCCACAACAGCGAGCTGCATTCCGAGGCAGATGCCGAAGAACGGCACGCGACGCTCCCGTGCAAAGTTGATGGCACGGATCTTCCCCTCCACGCCCCTGTGCCCGAACCCTCCCGGGACGAGTATTCCGTCCACAGGGGCGAGAACGGCGGGGTCCGCTTTTCCCAGTTCCTCCGAATCCACAAACTGGAGATGTACACGACAGCGGTTCGCAAGCCCACCGTGGACCAGGGCTTCGTTTAAACTCTTGTAGGACTCTATAAGGCTGACATATTTTCCGACGACGGCTATTGTGACCTCATGAAGGGGATTATGAACACGATCAAGGATCTCGTCCCATGCCGACAGGTCCGGCGCACGGGTCCACATTCTCAGCCCATCCACGATCTGGTCGTCCAGCCCTTCCTCATGATATGCGAGTGGGACCTCATAGATGCTCTGAACATCCTTGGCGGTAATAACCGCACCGGGGGGGACGTTGCAGAAAAGAGCGATCTTCTTCTTGATATCCTGGTTTAAAACGCGGTCGGTGCGGCACAGGAGGATATCCGGCTGGATTCCGATCTCCCTCAGTTTCTGGACCGAATGCTGGGTCGGCTTGGTTTTCAGCTCCCCGGCCGTCTTGATGTAGGGAACCAGGGTAAGGTGAAGGTAGATCACGTTGTCGCGCCCGACATCGCTTTTGAACTGCCGGATGGCCTCCAGGAATGGAAGACTTTCTATATCGCCCACGGTCCCCCCGACCTCACAGATGAGGACGTCCATCCCTGTTGCAGCAGACCGGATCATGGATTTTATCTCGTCCGTAATGTGCGGGATAACCTGAACGGTACCACCAAGATACTCGCCGTGCCTCTCCTTATTGATGACCGAATCGTAAATTTGCCCGGTGGTGAAGTTGTTGGTCCTGGACATGGGCGCATGGGTGAACCTCTCGTAGTGCCCGAGATCCAGATCGGTCTCGGTACCGTCGTCGGTAACGAACACCTCCCCGTGCTGGTAGGGGCTCATGGTACCGGGATCGACGTTGATGTAAGGGTCCATCTTCTGTATGGAAACCGTCAACCCCCTGGATTCGAGCAGAGCGCCGATGGCTGCTGAAGCAAGCCCTTTCCCGAGCGAAGAAACCACACCGCCCGTTACAAAAATAAACTTGGTTTTCATGCTTGCCCTCTCCCCGGAACACCGGTGTTTCCCGTCACCTTCGCCATTTCCATCATTATTCTTTCCGCCTTCCTGAGATCATCGGGGCTGTCGATGCCGATCCCGGCAAAACCCTCGACACGCACAACCTCTATTCCGATCCCATTCTCGATGGCCCTTAACTGTTCCAGCCCTTCGAGGCGTTCCAGCCGCCCCATGGGGAGACTGACGAAGTCCAGGAGAGCGTCCTTTTGGTAGGCGTAAATACCGATATGTTTCAGGCCGGCATCTCCACCGGTCCACCTGTACGGTACTGACGACCGGGAAAAGTACAGGGCCTTGCCCCGTGCATCCACCACGACCTTGACCACGTCCGGATCGTTGTACTCTTCCGGTCCGGACAGGGGCGATGCGGCGGTGACGATGGCCGGCGGCGTTTCTGTGTTCATGGCCTCCAGCACAGCCCCGATCACCTCCGGCTGGATCATCGGCTCATCGCCCTGGACATTCACTATCACGTCAGCGTCGATGCTCCCGGCCACTTCCCCTACGCGGTCGGACCCGGTCCGATGTTTAAGCGAAGTCATCATGCATTCGCCGCCGAACTCCTGAACGGCCGCGAAGATCCGTTTGTCATCGGTGGCAACGATAACCCTGCTGACCGCCTTACATGCCTGGGCCCTCCTGTAAACATGTTCGACAAGAGGCTTTCCCATCAGAAAGGCGAGAGGTTTTCCGGGAAAACGGGTGGATGCGAAACGGACGGGGATGACCGCTACCGAGTTCAAGACAGCTCCTTCATTG
>BDTG01000027.1 GCA_002897695.1 bacterium BMS3Abin14 | reverse complement strand
ATCCCTCGAAAGGGTTTTTTCCGCGGTCCGTGACGTCCTTCCCCGGGGTCTCGACGCCATTGGGGGGGTGGGGCACCGGGTTGTCCACGGCGGGAACCGGTTTTCCCGGCCCCGTATCCTGGACGGGAAGGTGATAGAGGCGCTTAAGGCGAACTCGTGGATGGCTCCCCTGCACAATCCCCACAACATACGCGGCATCGAGTTCTCTGCATTAAAGCTCCAGGGAGTGCCGCAGGTCGCTGTCTTTGACACGGCATTTCATTCATCTATGCCCCCCCATGCCTTCACCTACGCCATCCCGTGGGAGCTTGCGGAAAAATACCGGATTCGCCGGTACGGTTTTCACGGGATAAGCCACCAATACGTTGCAGCTCGCACCTTGAAGATAATGGGAAAGAACTCTCCGGCGGGGCTCTCGATCATTACCTGCCACCTTGGCAATGGCTGTTCCGTGGCAGCCGTAAAAGGTGGAAAGTGCATTGACACGTCAATGGGGTTTACACCGCTGGAGGGGCTGGTCATGGGAACGCGGTGTGGGGATCTGGATCCCGCGATAATCACCGAACTCATGTCTGTGGAAAGCGGGGGGATGACGGATGATCAGGTAAATGACCTGCTAAACCGGAAGAGCGGACTGCTTGGAATCTCCGGACTTTCACCGGACGTCAGGGACCTGCTGGCCCTGCGGGAAAAGGGGAATGATCGGGCGTTTCTGGCCCTGCGGGTTTTTACCTACCGGCTGCAAAAATATATCGGCGCCTACCACGCTGTCCTGGGTGAAGCGACATCCCTGGTATTTACGGCAGGGATCGGGGAAAACTCCCCGAGGATCAGATCTGAAGCCCTGGAAGGGTTGGAGGGGCTGGGATTCATCCTCGACCCGGAGGCCAATGAATTGATGGTGGGGGGAAAGGAGGGTGAGATCAGCGCCGGGAACAGCCGTGTGAGGATCTTCGTGATCCCCACCGACGAGGACAGGCTGATCTTCGAGGAGACCATGTCCCTGGTGGGCTAGACGAAGCGCATACCCACCGCTGTGAGTACGATGGCCACGGCGATGAAAACAAGAAACGGTATGAGAAAAATGGACCCGAAAAAATTCCGGGGAGAGGGGCTGATGAACTGGACTGGCGGTGTATTCTTCACCAGAGGTCCCGCTCCAATTTCACCCGGGTTCCTCCAGGAATATCGTGGTAAATTGTGACATATACTCAAGATGTACTTCAATTTTTGCTTGGTAAACACAGAAAAGAAATTAAATTTTGACGCAGTAATATTGTGTGGTATTGTCCCTTGTGAGATTATTTTTTCGCGATCCCTGTGGTTTTCCAGCCCAGCCAGTGTCGTTGCCAAGGCATGTTTGTGTGGATACTTCGGTAAGTCAGGAGAGTTAAATGAAAGGGATGGGTAGGTGACTGAGCACATTCCGTATTATCTAGCCTTCGCTGCGGGATTGTTATCTTTTCTCTCTCCCTGCTCACTCGGCCTCTTTCCATCTTACGTCTCTTTCATCAGTGGCAATTCCTTTGACACCCTCGTTTCCGACGCAAAAAAGAAACAGGTGATCACGAGAACACTGTCGCACTCCTTAGCTTTCATCCTGGGTTTTTCCGTGCTGTTCATGATCATGGGATCAGCCATGTCTTACGTGGGCAATCTGTTTTTCCAATATAAAGAATGGATAAGGATCACAGGCGGAGTGATTATCATCATTTTCGCCCTGACCACCGTGGGTGTCTTCCATCTGAAATCGCTTTCCAGGGAAATACGTTATCATTTTCGCGAAAAACCCGTGGGATATCTTGGGAGTTTTCTCGTCGGGCTCGGTTTTGCCGCCGGCTGGGTGCCTTGCTCCGGCCCTACGCTCAGTTCGATCCTCCTTTTTGCCACTGGAGAGGCCTCGGCGATATATGGAATAAAGCTTCTGGGTGTGTACTCAATGGGCTTGGCAGTACCTTTCCTGGTCTTCGGTCTTTTTATCAATCTGTTCCTGAGCTCCATGAAATTTCTTAAGAAGTACCAACTGGTCTTCATTTATTTGAACGCTCTTGTCATGATTTTTTTCGGAATAATGCTCTTGACCGGCTATATCCAGTGGTTTCTGTCCTTGGTCCCGGACCTGGGAATCCAACCATTATAGATTACCAAAAAGTTCATTCGCGGCTTTTTATTCCAATGACGCAGTCAACCGCTGTCCGTATCGATCCTACATGAGTTCGAGCAGATCGTGTCGTTGACCAGCCGTCGGCGCCGTATTCCTTGTCAGAGATCCAGCATCCATTTCACCAGAGTTCCTGTGCGAATATCACGGAAAAATATGGGATATAGCTAAGGTATACTTTAACAATTTACTTGACAAATATAGATAAGAATAACATTCTTACCACACCATATTTGTGCATTAATCTCCTTCATGCGGTTAATCCATCGTTATTTATGTGGTTTTCCGTGTTGGATAGAGTCGCCGTGAAGAGCTGTTCGGGAGGATACTTCGTTGAGTTACAAGTATTTGTATTTAAACACGAATATGCCGGAAAAGGATGAGGTGCTGAAACGCACCCCCAACCCCGCGGCAAAGGAACTGATAACGAAGCTGAAAAAGGAAGGGGTTCCGATTTTTCTGGATCGTTTCGCGGCTCAGCAGCCCCAGTGCAGGTTCGGCCTGCAGGGAATATGCTGCCGGATGTGTCAGTGGGGTCCATGCACGATCAGCCGTAAATCCACACACGGGGTCTGCGGAAAAGACATGAACCTGATCGTTATGGGTAACCTGCTGCGCGCGCTTGTTTCCGGCCTTGCCGCACACGCCCGTCATGCACATGAAATATATCTCACCATCATGGCGGTCAGGGACGGGACCGTAAATATAAAGATCAAAGGTGAGGATCGGGTTTTCGAGATGGCCGGCCGCCTTGGGATCGAGGTCGAAAACCGCAAGATCGAGGCGATTGCGGGCGAGATCGCCGAAATCCTTCTCGAGGACCTGGGAAAAATGAAGAAAGGTGAACTCCGGCTGCTGGAAGCGTACGCCGGACAGGAAAACAAGGACCTCTGGCGAAGACTCGATATCCTGCCCCGATCGTCGGCCTACGAGATAATGGAAGCCCTGCACATGACTACTCTCGGCGCCTGCTCGGACTGGATGGCCCTTGTGGATCAGGAACTTCGCTCCACACTGGCCTATTGTTATTCCACTCTCTTCGGGACGTCCCTCGCGACGGAGATTCTCTACGGAATACCCCGGCCGCAAAAAACAGTGGTGAACTTCGGAGTCCTCAAGGAGGATCACGTCAACATCCTCCTTCACGGCCATTCCCCTGTTATGGTGGAAAAGATCCTGGAGAAGATCCACACACCCGAGATCCAGTCGCTGGCCAGGCAGTTGGGGGCCGAAGGCATCGTTCTGGGTGGGATGTGCTGCACGGGAAACGAACTCCTTGCGCGTTACGGCATACCGACTGTGACCAATATCCTGGGGCAGGAACTCGCTATCGGTACCGGCGCCGTGGATACCGTGATCGTTGATATGCAGTGCATCATACCGGGCATGAAAATCACAGCGGACTGCTTCGGGACGGAGATAATCACGACGTGCAGATCCAACCGGATTCCCGGAGCCGTTCATGTGCCCTTCGACCCGGAAGACCCCGGATCGCTGGACGACAACGCATTATATGTCGCCCGCAGCGCTGTGGAGTCCTTCGGCCGCAGGAAAAGGCGCAATATCCACATCCCCGACTACAGGACCGAGGCTCTCACAGGGTGGAGTTACGAGGCCATTTTAGAAGCGTTCGACGGCGCGGACCGTCTGGTGGAGCTGCTCAAAACCGGAAAGTTCAGGGGGATATGCACAATCGTGGGATGCAACACACCCAAGGTGGCCTACGAGAGCGGCCACGTGACCATCGCCAGGGAACTGATCGCTGATGGTATCCTCCTTACCACCACCGGGTGCTGTTCCCACGCGCTTCTGAATGCAGGGCTTTGCGCTCCTGACGCCGCCGAAATGACTCCGCATGATACGCGCGTCCTTCTGGAAAATCTGGGAATCCCGCCCGTTCTCGCTGTGGGCGGCTGTGTCGACAATGCACGCTCTTTAAGATTGTTCCTGACCCTGGCTGAAGCAGCGGGATTGAAGACACATGACATGCCTTTCATGTTCATCGGTCCGGAACCGGGGAACGAGAAAACCCTGGGCCAGGGGGTGACTTTCCTTGTTCACGGTATCAGCAACACCATAGGGTTTCCGGGCCACATCCCTCAGCCCACCGTTAAACCTTCCAGTGACAATCCGGAGGAACTTGAACGGTGCAGCAATGATGTCGCGGACTTCTTCAGCCAGGACGGCCTTATCAACAGGTTCGGTGCAAAGGTGTTTACGGAACCAGAGCCGGTACTTGCAGCGCAGATCGTTAAAATGCACCTGCATCGAAAGAGGCTGGAGCTTCGAAACCAGGGATGGAGTTAGTTGAAGATCCGCCTCCCGCACGAAATAATATTCAAAGGGGTTATCATGAATATTACACGCAGGCGTTTTTTAAAAACAGGCGGCATAACCATCCTGGCAGCCGCGGGAACGCCCTTGTTTTTCTCCGGGTGCTCGGACACGAAAAGCCAATCCACCGACAGCGGCAGGACCATTATAAAGGTGGGCTACCTGCCTATAACCCATTCATGGCCGCTTTTCGTTCTGATGGAGAAGTACGGCAGTGAAATGAAAAAGGCCAGGATCGAACCGGTCAAGTTCACATCATGGCCCGACCTCACCGAGGCGCTCAATGCCGGGAAGCTCCAGGCAGCCATCACCATGTTCGAGATCGTGCTGGCAAGCAGGATCAAAGGTCTGCCGATCGAGATCCTCGCGTTGAGCCACAGGAACGGGGATTTCATAACCTCATCCCTTGAAATCAACGGGCTCGAGGATCTGAGGGGCCGCACGGTGGCGATCCCGCACCGTCTTTCCGGACACAACATCCTCCTTTACAAGGCATTGAAGGATAAAGGTATTCCATACTCAGAGGTCCGTGTCCGGGAGATGCCTCCTCCTGACATGCCGGCAGCCCTCGCGTCCGGGGAGATCGCCGCCTATGTGGTCGCCGAACCCTTCGGCAGCCAGTCGGTGCTCAATGGAAAGGGCAAAATCCTCATTTCCGCCGACAGCATCTGGCCGAATTGGACCTGCTGCGGGGTGGCAGCCACTACGGACATGATAACAGCGAACGAAGAGCCCATGAGAGAGTTCATACGGTACTTCGTCCGCGCCGGTAAGGACATCCAGACCGATCCCGGAATGGCGACCGCCGCCGCTCAAAAATATACCGGCGTCAAAAAGAAATACTGGAAACAGGCCCTGACGTGGACCAACTACAGCGACCTGAAGCCCGATGCGGGCGAGTTGGCCATGATAAATGATTACCTCGTGGAGATGGGAGTTCTTCACCAGAAGGTGAACGTCAACGAGATTATCAGGGGCCGGTTCGCAGAGGAATTCGAAGGGTAAAAGCGGGGGGCGGCAGTGGAAATGAAAAGCTTGCAGAGGTTCGAAAGATACGCGTACCCGCTGGTCACATCCGTGATAATAATAATCATCTGGGACATCGCCAGTGGTCACTACCCCGCCGATCTGCTGCCCTCGCCGATGAGTGTTGTTCTGACCTTGAAGGATCTTCTGGGGAAGGGAACCCTTCCCGAAAATATCGGCATCAGTCTGTACAGGTTTTTCGCGGGCTACCTGGCTGCCGCGGCCACAGCCCTTCCGCTGGGCCTCCTGTTCGGCCGCTACTCCCGTATCTGGTTCGCATTCGATCCCATCGTCCAGCTTCTCAGGCCTATCTCGCCCATTGCATGGCTGCCCCTCATAGTGTTGTGGTTTGGTATAGGAAACCTGCCGACCATGGTCATTGTTTTTATAGCCGCTTTCTTTCCTATTCTGCTCTCAACCGTGGCGGCGGTTCACCATGTGGATCGGTTGTACATAGATGTCGCACGTAATTTCGGATTAACCGAACGGGCCATCCTCTCCAAAATAGTCATCCCCGCATCCTTTCCATACATGATCACCGGGATGCAGATAGCCCTGGGTTCAGGCTGGGTTTTTCTGGTGGTCGGCGAGATGTTGGGGGTGAACTCCGGCCTCGGCTACATGATCATAGACGGGAGAAACAGCCTGCGCTACGAGGTGGTGATAGCAGCGATCCTTCTCATCGGCGGTCTGGGGCTGATCTTGAGCAAATCCCTGGAGTTGATCGAGAAAAAGGTCCAGATAAGATGGGGGGTACATAATGGAACTGCGTGACAGAGGTTCAGGCGAACCGATCATCGTGGTAAAGAACTTGACGAAAGGGTTCACGCAGAAGGATGGTCATGCTCAAACAGTCCTCGAGTACCTGAATCTTACGATCCATAAGGGTGAACTGTTCTGCCTTCTGGGGCCCAGCGGCTGTGGAAAAACAACGCTGTTGAACATTATCGCGGGTTTTGAAAAGCCTACCTCGGGGAGCGTCGCCACCAAGGGTATCCCTGTCGAGTCCCCCGGACCTAACGCCATTATGATCTTTCAGGAATCCGGTCTCCTGCCGTGGCGTACCGTTCTCGGCAATATCGAGTTCGGACTGGAGGGTAGGAGATTAAGCAAAAAGGAAAGGCGCATGATCAGCATGGACTACCTGGCGCTTGTGGGGATGGAATCGTTTTCGAACCACCATCCACATGAGCTTTCCGGCGGGATGAAACAGAGAGTCACCCTCGCCCGCGCACTCGCGGTGGAACCTGAGATCATTCTCATGGACGAGCCTTTCAGCGCACTGGACACCTTCACCCGCTACAGGATGCAGGATGAGCTTTACGGGATCTGGGAGAAAAAGAAAATGACCGTCCTTTTCGTAACTCACGACATTGATGAAGCGGTCTACCTGTTCGACAGGATCGCCATCATGCACCTGGAGGGCAAGGGTTTCCAGATACTGGATAATAAACTGCCCCGTCCCCGCAATCGCGCCGGCGCCGGTTTTAACCGCCTGCGCGGTGATATCCTGAAGGAGTTTCGCCTCATAACACAGGTCAGCGAAGATTACGTGATATGAAAAGGAAGTATTCCCTGTCCTTTGCTTTAAAAGATAGAAGCCAAACGGGCGAGGGATCGTTTCAGCCTTGTGGAGACGGCAAATAGCATCCCCTGCAGCAGTTTTACACCCAGTTCCGGATTCTCGGCGGTGAGCTTAGAGAAGTTTTCGCCGGAAAGGATAAGAAGGTCCGTGTCCTCCATGGCGACGGCAGTGACCGCTCTGGGGCTGTTGTCCAGGATGCACAGTTCACCAACCATGGCCCCCCGTGTGTAAATTCCCACCACCACCTGTTTGCCCTCGAATTCGGTGTTCTTCTTGATCTCGAGGCGCCCGTTTACGATGAATGCGACAAATGTGCAGATCTCGCCCTCCCTGCAAAGGTAACCGTCTTTTAAGAGATGGCAGGTACCGAAATAATCTGAGAGGTGTTCAACGTCGCCCAGGGAAAGGTAGCTGAAGCACCTCCCGTGTTCAGCCTTCATGGCCCGGCAAAGTTTCTCGACGCACTGCTCATCCTTGCATATCGTGTCGGGGGAGCACCCGGACCTGGGTAGTTCACTCACTGTGCGACTCCTCCGTCAGAAGAATTTTTCAGTTCCTTGATCTTCCTTGCCATCCGATCGAAGAGGCCGGTAAACCCTTCGTTTGCGATGATCTCGGAGTAGGTGTCACGGAAGTTGCGTATCAGGCTCACTTCCTCGATCACCACATCAACGACGAACCATCCGCCTGAGCTTTTTACCATCCTGTAAATGACCGGTATGTCCTTGTTGCCGGAAACAATAAACGTGTCGATGATGGCGCGGTTGCCCCTGATCCTTTCCCTCGTGTATTTTACCCTTTCCCCGGAATAGTTGATGATCCTTCCCGAGTAGGTGGTCTCCAGGAGATCGGTAAATAGCCCGGTGAATTTTTCTCTCTGTCCGGAATCGGCCTTTCTCCAGTTCTTTCCCAGCGCCCTTCTGGCCATGCCATCGAAGTCGAAACGTTCCTTCACCAGGGAGGCGATCCGGTCCTCCTTGGCCTTGTCACCTATTGCCTTGTCCTGAACGATTCCGATAACAGAATCCACCATCTGCCTGATCTGGTCCTGCGGACCGGCCAGGGCGATGGCCGGAAGCAGAAAAAGGCACATCACAACGACGGCCATTTCCAGGAGTCCTCGTCTTTTTGGCATGCGTTTCTCCATGGATATTCCTATTTTTTTATCCTTCCCTCGCGGTTCTGGGAGTAGGCATTCCTGATGAAGAGGTACGGATCGATGGAATCCCTCTTGATCGCCTCGTAGGTGTCCTTGTCCAGTGAAAGGGTGTTGAGCTTGTCCAGACCGAGAATCGCAAGTCTCTCGGTGGACGTTATCTCATTGTCCGTTTCTATATAATAATAGTAGAGAGGGTCCATGTAGGTGTCACCCAGCAGCCCGGCTGTACCCCTCAGGCTTGACGGCCCCAGAACGGGCCAGACGATGTAGAATCCCGGGCCGAGACCGTAGAAGCCCAGAACCTGCCCGAAGTCCTCATCCGTCTTTCTCATGCCCCACTTTTCCGCGGGATCGAAGAGCCCCGCCACCCCAACGGTGGTGTTGACTATAAATCGGCCAAGTTCCGTCTCTGCACCCGCGAATTTGAACTGAAGAAGGGCGCTGCCGAACCGGATGGGCGTCATGAGGTTGGAAAAGAAGTTGCCGAGAGAATGGCGTGCCGGTTCCGGAACGATCCGCAACACCCTTGCGGCAGGCTTGATCAGATAGAAATACAGCTTGTCGTTGAACCAGAAGATACCGCGGTTGACCGGCTCAAAGGGGTCCGAGATGGCGGCCGAATCTCCCCCCCCATCGTCCTGAATGTCCCCGAAGTCTTCGTCAAAGGCCGTGTCGTCTGCGGAATTCAGGGAACCATTTTCCGTGCTCACCGTGGTCCCTGCCACGTTCCGGGCATGGGCCAGGGCGGGGGACAGGGCCAGGAGGGCCAGGAGGATGAAGCCGCAGATACCGGCCTGCGAAGCTATGCCGCTGCTTCCGCTCATTTTCCAAAAATGTATTTGCTGATGAGTTCTTCAATACTGATGGCGGATTCGGTTTCCGTAATCTCTCCTCCAGGCTGGATGATTTTGTCCAGTCCTCCGGGTGTGATATTTATGTACCGATTCCCAATGATCCCCTCGGTTCTGATGGAGGCGATGCTGTCCTCCTGCAGCTTGATATTCCTGTCGATGGAGAATTGAACCACCGCCTCGTACTCTTTCGGATCCAACCGAATTCTCTTGACCTTGCCGATGGGAACCCCTGCCATCTCGATGGAGGCCCCTTTCTTGAGACCTGATATGGAGTTGAATCGCGCGATAACGGTATACTTGTTCTCACCGAAGGGATGAACATCCCCCAGCCTGACGGAGAGGTACGTGAAGCAGAGAAAGCCCGCAACCATGAATAAACCGACCGCAATTTCCATGTTAAATTTTTTCATAGTATTCGGTCTCCTCCTCTTCGCTCAGATAGATGTGTCCCATCGTTGTTTCAACAAAGCTTCTGATCGCCGGGTGTTTCGAAAGCTGAAATTCCTCGGGAGTTACGGCGCTGATTATAGTCCTGTCCGACAGGATGGCGATATAATCGCACAACTTCAATATCCTGGGAAAATCGTGACTTACAATAATGGCCGTGTAGTTGAACTTCTTTTGAGCATTGAAGAAAAGACGGTAAATCTCGTTGCTTTTCTGTGCGTCCAGTCCGGTGGTGGGTTCGTCGAAAAAGATGATTTCAGGGTTCAGCATCAGCGCCCTGGCCAGTCCGACCCTCTTGAGCATTCCTCCGCTGAGTTGAGCCGGGAATTTTCCGTTGACTCCCTTCAGGTCCATGAGTTCCAGTTTCTCTTCGACGTTCTTCCTGATCTCCTTTTCGGATAATGCGGTGCGTTCCCGCAGTGGAAGGGCCACATTGTCGTACACGTTCATGGAATCGAAAAGCGCTACGTTCTGAAACAGGACCCCGAAGTTCATCCTTATGTGGCGCAGCTCTTTTTTTTTCAAGCCGGTTATGTCTTCCCCGAGAACCATGACCAGGCCGCTGTCCGGTTTAATCAGACCCATCATGATCTTGAGGATCACACTTTTGCCCACCCCGCTTGGCCCTGTAATAACGGTGGTGGTTCCTTTCCGTATGGTCAGATTGACGTCCCTCAGCACCTGCTGGGCGCCGAAGGATTTATGGATGTTTACAAGTTGGATAACAGTGCTATTTTTTTCGGTCATCCGTTCCCGTTTACTTCCTCTCCCCCGGGGGGAGAGGATTGAGGTGAGGGGGAAAATAATGAAGCACCAAGGGGTATTTAACGTGGTGTTTCATTATAACATGATGGCGCTGATAATGTAGTCCCAGACCAGGACCACTACCGATGCAAGCACTACCGCGCTGGTGGTGGCTCTGCTGACCCCCTCGGCCCCGAAGCCGCCGGAACGTTCCATGTGGATGTGGAACCCCTTGGAGGTACAGATCCACACCACCACGAGCCCGAAGAGGAAAGCCTTGATCATGCCCATCTGGATATCGGCCCACACCGTGCCGCTGTACATGCCCTGAAAGTAGGCCCCGCTGGTCAGCCCCAGGAGGGAGACGCCCACCAGGTACCCGCCGATGATGCCCATCATGTCGAAGATGAAGGTCAGGATGGGCATGGAGATGATAGTGGCAACGTATTTCGGGGCCATGACAAATTTGTATGGGTCGATGGCCATGCACTCAAGCGCGTCGATCTGCTCGGAATTTCTCATAATGCCGATCTCGGCGCACATCGCCGAGCCGGCCCTCCCGATGACCATCAAGGCTGTGAGCACCGGCCCAAGTTCACGCAGAAGGCTGACGGCGACGCCTGAGCCGAGGAGCCCTTCCGACCCGAAATTGCTCAGGGTGTAGTACCCCTGCAGACCGAGGACCATTCCGGTAAAGAGGCCGGTAAAGATGATGACGAATACGGATCTGGCCCCGATGAAGTAGATCTGGCGTATGGTTGCCTTGACCCTGTACGGCGGTGTGAAGGCGCCGAGAAGGCAGGTGAACAAAAACATGCCCATTCTGCCGGTATTTTCCAGAAAGTAGATACACTCGGTGCCGATTCTTTGGAAAAGTCCCAACAATCCCTCCTAAGCCTTGTCAAGGTCCAATGGACACCCTGGAGGTACGGGCTGTAAATAAGGGGGTTAAGAATGGCCGGCTATTGGTTTTTTCCTGCATCACCGCCGTCGATAAGCCTCAATATGTCCTTGGCCGGCATGAATCCCGGCGCCAGACGCCCGTCAGGCAGGACCATGGTCGGGGTCGAGGAGATTCCGAGCTTTCGCGCAAGCGCAATGGTGTTGTCAACGACGCTGCTCTCACATTCAGGGTCCGGGATCTTCTTTCCGGCAAAGCTCGCTTCCAGCAGGTCGATGGAGTCCTCGCATACAATGGCCTGTGCTATGCGGTAGGAGTCCGGATGTATCTTCCTTAAGGGGTAGAGTTTGATGAAGAATACGATATCCGGATCGGCCTTGACCACCTTCTTGAGCTCAGGATGGAGTTCCTTGCAGTAGGGACATTGAGGGTCCGTAAAAACGATGATTTTTTTCGGAGCCTTGGGGTTTCCAATAACCAGAGCGTCCCCAATCGGTATAATCGCCGGATCGACCCGGCGCATGTTGATTAACTTTTCCCGGGTTATGTTGGTTCGATCGGCGATGCGGATGACGTTCCCCGAGATGATGAATTTTTCTGAAAAATCCACGTAAACAAGGTATTTCTTCCCCTTGCTTTCCACCTCAACGGAATAAAGGCCGGGCACCTTCGAGAAATCGACCCGATCCACCTTGCCTACCAATCCTCCCAGAATTTTCGAGGCATCCTCCACCTTCAGTTCATGGCAGCTGCTGCACGCCCCCTCCCCGCATCCGCCGCCGCCAAAGGCCGAGGCCGGCCGGGGATTGCTCCCGGCAAGGGTGAAAAGAGCTATGATTGCGGACATAAAGACAAACAGATACTCTCTCATGGCGCCTTTCTGTTAGGGAGAACTCTTTTTAAGCTCCAGGTCGATGGCCCTGGAAAAACCGTCCATGGAACGGACCTGCAACAGCTTGCCGTTGACGAAGATGGTGGGTGTTCCACGGACATCGGCATCGCGGGCCTCCTGAAGGTCCCTTTTGATTAACTTGGCCACCTCTGCGCTCGCCCGGTCTTTTTCAAATCGCTTCATGTCCAGATTCAGACTACGGGCAAAACCTGTGATCATTTTATCATTAAGCTTATTGTAGCTTTCGAACAGAAGGTCATGAAACTCCCAGAAGCGGTCCTGCTTGCCGGCTGCGAGGGCTGCAGCAGCGGCTTTCACGGCATATCTGTGGCTCCGGATCGGGAAGTTTTTGAATACCACTTTAACCTGAGTTGGATACCTGTCGAGCACCTGCTCGAGTAGAGGCGCAAGCCTCGCACAGTATGGTCACTGAAAATCATTGAAGACCGTGATTGCCACCGTCGCGTTTTCAGCGCCCTTGATGGGAGACCCGGCGGTGTCAAAGTTGTGGATAATATCGAGAAAAACGACCTTGATTACCTTTCCTTTGCTGCTGCTCAGAATCAGCCTGTTGCCGGGCGCGAACTCCACACGGTCGTAGCTCCCCTCACTCTTGATGGTCTGTGTCAACTCACCCTTCCAGTTTAATACCTGGATCTTCCCATCCGTGGTGAGGACAAAGGTCCATTTGCCGTCCTGGGAAACGGCAATATCGGCAGGAGTCCCTTTGAGGGGAACTGTTATCCTGCCCTGAATCTCGAAGCCCGCCAGGGCAGGGGCCACCTGAAATCCGCAAGCAGCCAATGCAAAGGTAAGTATCATAATGGTCTTTTTCACCTCTTTAACCTCCCTTGGGTCAAGTTTGCCCTCTCCCCTTGCCGCAAGTTGGCATTGAATTTACCGGATATTACTGCCAGAAGCAATGCCCATGTGAATTCCGAAATCCGCGATTGGTTTGGGCCGGCCCCAAAACCCCGGCTCAAAAGGATTATCCGGCCGATTTCGGGTACATGAAGCACTTCATGCCCACCACCTTCCTTTACCCCGGACCATAATCCCTTTTCCGTATAAAAGAGCCGGTATTTCAAATAGTTATATTGGTCTCCGGCGTCTTTTAAAACACTTGGGATGGATTGACAAAGGGGGTATCATCCTGTATTTATCA
This sequence comes from bacterium BMS3Abin14, assembly GCA_002897695.1. Lineage (NCBI taxonomy): Bacteria > bacterium BMS3Abin14. The sequence continues at coordinate 86,066 of BDTG01000027.1, read as the reverse complement.
ATTCAACTCGATGGGGGTGTTTTGTGCTTTTGAAACTGGATGAGATACCCCCTGAGGGGATAAGCATTGACGTGGAGTTGTGCCCGGACTCGCCGGAGATCATGCATTGCGATGTAGAAGGGCCGGTTGCCGGTTCTTGCAGGGTTGACCGGTTCGGATCACAGGTCCTGGTCAAGGGAGATGTTCGCGGGCACATTTTTCAGAATTGCTCGCGTTGTTTGAAAAAGTATCTTCACGATGTCCGGGAGAAGTTTTCTCTCGATCTGCGGTCCTTGTCCCATGTTCCTGAAGGAGGGGAACTGGAATTGGGCGTCTGCGATCTGGATGTGGAATTTTTCCAGGGCGATACCCTCGACCTGGATCATCTTCTTTCCGAGCAGCTGAGCCTTGCCCTGCCGATGAAGCCCCTCTGTTCCGAGGGATGCGGGGGGCTATGTCCCCTTTGCGGACAGGACAGGACTGAGGGGAAGTGCCTCTGCCGGGAGGAGAGACTTGACCCGAGATGGGAATCCCTCCGGGCCTTGAAACAGAACGATAAAGATTAAAGGAGAATATCATGCCGGTTCCGAAGCAAAAGACCGCAAAGGCGAAGACACGGGGGCGAAGGTCCCATGATGCCCTGAGACAACCCATGACCAGCAAATGCAGCAAGTGCGGCGAAGCCAAGATGCCCCACAGGGTCTGTCCCCATTGCGGGTACTATCGAGGGCACAAAGTGCTTGAGGTTCAAGAGGTTTAAGGGCAACCTTGAGCTGAAAGAACTGCCGTGAAGATCGCTGTCGATGCCATGGGTGGGGACAATGCTCCCCAGGCCATCATAGAGGGCGCCGCGTTAGCGGTTCGCGAGTTCGATTGCCGTATTATCCTCGTCGGCGACAGGGAGATTATTGAGCCCCAGCTGGACCGCATGGATCTTCCGGACGGGAGTGTCGTGGTCAAGCACGCCTCCGAGGTCGTCGGGATGGATGAGGCTCCCCGGAAAGCCCTGGTGAAGAAACGGGACTCTTCCATCCAGCGGACTTTTGACCTGGTCAAGACGGGAGAGGCCGTCGTCGCGCTGTCCGCCGGCAACTCGGGGGCGGCCATGCTCTCAGGGTTGTATACCATCGGGCTGCTGCCGAATGTAGACCGGCCATGCATCGGGTCTATCATCCCCACTCGCGACAGCAGGGCGGTAATGGTGGATTCCGGGGCCAACGTTGACAGCAAACCCCACAACCTTGTCCAGTTCGCTTTTATGGGCAACGCCCTTGCCAGGACTGCCCTGGACCTGCCCTCTCCGAGGGTAGGACTGCTCAGCATAGGCGAAGAAGCCGGCAAGGGGAACGAGACCGTCCGGGGCGCATACCATATTCTGAAGAAAAGCTCCCTTAACTTTGTCGGAAATATCGAGGGAGGGGACGTCTTCTCGGGGGATGCGGCGGACGTCATCGTGTGTGATGGTTTTGTAGGGAACGTTGCCCTGAAGACCGGCGAGGGGGTTGCTAAAGTTCTTGCCGAGGCGCTCAAGGATGAGATCAAATCCTCTGTGCTTGGGCGTGTCGGGTATATTTTCATGCGTCCGGCTCTGAAAAGGTTCAAGCGCCGTTTCCATTATGCGGAGATCGGCGGAGCGCTTCTCCTGGGCATTAACGGTATCGGCGTTATTTCACACGGGCGATCGAGCCCCACAGCAATAAAGAATGCCATTCTGCTGGCTGACAAATTTGCTCGAACGAGGATTGATCGTCTGGTGAAGGAAGAGGTCGAAACAAGCGTGGATCTTACCGATCTCAGACAGACCATGGGCGCCAAGGTCCATCAGGTCATCGAAAATCTTAAGGATAAAAAGATAGATAGCAGTCTGAAAGAGGTTAAGGAAAAGAGCGACCGGAAGCGGCCAAAAAGGTAGACGGAACGGACTCGCATTAGATAGGCCGGCTATGGGCTATAACTTCCAACAGGGGCGTTTGCAATGAGATCTTTCATGGCGGGAACAGGATCCTACCTCCCTGAGCGGAAACTGACCAATGCCGAACTGACCCGGATGGTGGATACCAGTGACGAATGGATCATCTCCCGCACGGGAATCCGGGAACGAAGGATTGCAGCCCCCGACCAGGCCAGCTCCGATCTGGCTACTGCGGCCGCAAAGAACGCTCTGGAAGCGGCCGGAATCGAGGCAGGAGATCTGGACCTCATCATAGTCGCCACGCTCTCGCCGGATCACATGTTCCCATCCACCGCCGGTCTGGTCCAGCGGAATCTCAAAGCTGTTAAGGCAGCGGCTTTCGACCTTGAGGCTGCCTGCACCGGGTTCATTTACGCACTGACGGTCGGCGATCAGTTCATTAAAACAGGAAAGTACAGCAGGATTCTCGTCATCGCTGCCGAGGTGCTCTCACGCTTCATCAATTATGAGGACAGAAATACCTGTGTTCTCTTCGGGGATGGGGCCGGGGCTGTGGTGCTTGTGCCCTCAGAGGATGGTAAAAGAGGAATCATCTCTACCCATCTTTACAACGACGGATCCATGGCCGACCTGCTCATCGCGCCGGCAGGCGGATCCAGGATGCCGGTTGACGAGGAGGCCATAGCCAAAAGGCTTAATACCGTAAAGATGAACGGAAATGAGGTCTTCCGGATCGCTGTAAGAAAACTCAGTGAAGTGGTTGACGAGGTTCTTGAGGTTAACGGTCTGAAGGAGGAGGATATCGATTTCCTCGTGCCCCATCAGGCCAATCTCCGGATCATTATGGCCACGGCGAAAAAACTGAAGCTCCCCTTGGAAAAGGTGGTCATCACCGTGGATCGGCATGGAAACACCTCAGCCGCCTCGGTTCCCCTTGCGCTGGATGAGGCGGTGCGCAGCGGGAGGATCAATCCGGGCGATCTGGTGCTTCTGGAGGCTTTCGGGGGAGGGCTCACCTGGGGCGCTGCCCTGGTGAGATGGTAATATTGATGATTTAGTAAAAAGTCATCCACGCGCCCATGCAGGGCGCGCAGATCAATGATTTGCTGCTCTTTAGCTTAAGGGCCTTGGGATGGAGGAATCGATGGACTATTTCTTGTCGGAGGATCAGCAGGCTATTCAGGATATCGCACGACAGATTGCCCAGGAGAAGATAGTGCCGGTTCGCGCTGAATTAGATGAGAAGGGAGAATTTCCCTGGGGTATCATGAAGGCATGCGCCCAATCCGACCTGTTCGGGATTTCAATCCCGGAGGAGTACGGAGGATTTGGGGGCGGTGTTTTTGAGACCTCCCTGGCTGTGGAGGAGCTCAGCAAAGCCTGTCTCGGGGTTGCAGTGAGTTACGCCGCTTCCAGCCTGGGGGCCTTCCCAATCCTTCTTTTCGGGAGTGAAGAGCAGAAACAGAAGTATCTTCCCAAAATTGCCTCAGGCGAGAAACTCGCCGCCTTCGGACTGACGGAGGCCAACGCCGGAAGTGACGCCGGTGGAATACGGACCACCGCGGTAAAGGATGGCGATTCGTATATCCTCAACGGTACCAAACAGTGGATCACCAACGGCGGGGAGGCCGAGATCTACACGGTAATCGCCATCACAAACAGGAAAAAGGGCGCCCGGGGAGCATCCGCCTTCATCGTGGAAAAAGGCATGGAAGGGTTTTCCTTCGGCAAGAAGGAAAACAAGATGGGGATCAGGGCCTCAGCCACAAGGGAGCTTGTCTTTGAGAACTGCCGGATTCCCGTTGAGAACCTGGTTTCCAGGGAAGGGATGGGCTTCATGGTGGCAATGAAGACCCTTGACATGTCCAGACCGGGCATCGCGGCCCAGGGGGTGGGGGTTGCCCAGGGCGCCCTGGACGTCGCAGTTAGCTATGCCAGGGAAAGATATCAGTTCGACAGGCCGATCATCTCGTTTCAGGCGATTCAGCACATGCTGGCGGATATGGCCACCATGACTGAGGCGGCAAGGGCGCTGACCTACGCCGTGGCACGGTACATCGGGAGCGGGGCAAAGGATATCTCCAAGGTTTCCGCCATGACGAAAGTGTTCGGCGCCGACGTTGCCATGCAGGTCACCACCGATGCCGTGCAGGTCCTCGGGGGATATGGCTACATGAAGGAATATCCGGTTGAAAAGATGATGAGGGACGCGAAGATCCTGCAGATCTACGAGGGTACCAACCAGATCCAGCGAAATGTAATCGGGGCCGCGTTGATAAAGGAATATGCGCAGAAAACGATCTGAAGCCGCGAATGGATTTCTTGCGAAGTCATCAACTGAGGAATGAATGGAAATATTAGTCTGCATCAAACAGGTTCCCGACACAACGAAGGTCCGAATCAACCCCGAGACCAACACCCTTGTCAGGGAGGGTGTTGAGAGCATTATCAACCCCTTCGATCTCTACGCCGTCGAGGAGGCGGTCCGTTTGAAGGAGGCCCACGGGGGGACGGTGAAGGTCATGACCATGGGTCCTCCGCAGGCTGACTCCGCTCTTCGCGAGGCCATTTCCCTTGGTGCCGACGAGGTATATCTGGTCAGCGACAGGTCTTTCGCCGGCTCAGATACATGGGTTACGGCCTATACCCTGGCCGCGGCCATCCGCAAGGTTGGCCGGCCGGACCTGATTATCTGCGGGAAGCAGGCCATTGATGGGGACACTGCCCAGGTGGGCCCATCCCTGGCCGACCAGCTCGAGATACCGTTTGTGGCTTTCGTGAGGAAGATCAGGTCCCTGGAAAACGAGGAGATAGTGGTGGAGCGCATGTTCGAAGAGGGGTATGAGGTCGTTCGCATGGGGCTTCCGGCCCTGATAACCGTTGTCAAGGAGATCAACGAGCCGAGGCTCCCTTCGCTCAAGGGAAAGATGAGGGCGCGGAAAAGCGAGATCACAACCCTTGCGAGACCCGATCTTGATGTGGATGACGCCCTTCTGGGGCTTGATGGTTCGCCCACCCGGGTAGTCAAGATCTTTGCCCCCGATCTCAAGCGTGCAGGGGAGAAGTGGGAAGGCGAGCCGGAAGACCTGGCCGTCAGGCTGGTTGCCAGGCTCAGGGAACAGAAGATCATCTGATTTTTAACGCAGAGTACCGCAGGGGAAGATCCGGGATCTATGTAAAAATCTGTTTTGGTGTTTCGCTTTGCGGTTCTCTGCGGCAGCGTCGGCAATTGACGCTTTTTGCGGTCCTCTGCGATAAGGCCTGGCATTTAAACCTGTAGTTCACAAGTAAAAAATCGTCGAAGGAAAAATAAATGGCAGTCATTGTCAACAAAGATAAGTGTAATGGTTGTGAGATCTGTGTCGATTCGTGCCTTTATGCCGCCATCGATATGGTGGACGGCAAGGCATGGATCAATGAAAAGTGCACAATTTGCCTGGTCTGCATCGAGGAATGCCCTGTTGAGGCCATCTTTCAGGAGGAGAGCGAAAATGCCGCTCCGGAGATCCGGAAGGATGAATACAGCGGTGTCTGGGTGTTCGCGGAGCACCGCCAGGGAAAATTGTCGTCCGTGGTGCTGGAACTGCTTGGCGCCGGAAGGAAGCTGGCCGACGAAACCGGCCAGAGCCTTTCGGCAGTGGTCCTGGGGTACGATATGGAGGATGCGGCCGGGGAGCTGATCCTTTACGGCGCTGATGAGGTCATATATTTTGACGATCCACTCCTCGCCGCCTTCAACGACGGCCCGTATGCTGCCGTTCTCTCAGACCTGATACTGGAGAGAAAACCCGCCATGGTCCTCGCCGGCGCTACCTTCATGGGGCGTTCCTTCATCCCCACTGTCGCCTCCAGGGTGAAAACCGGTCTGACCGCCGATTGCACCGCCCTTTCCATTGACCCTCAGACCGGAGACCTCCTCCAGACCAGACCCGCCTTCGGCGGCAACATCATGGCGACGATCGTCTGCCCAAACCACAGGCCGCAGATGGCCACCGTGAGGCACAAGGTCCTTGTCCCCGCCGCCAGGAACCCCGAGCACCAGGGGAAACTGCATGTTATAAGGGGGATGGACGGGGGCAAGGCGCATCAGGGTGCTGAGGTGATTGAGGTGGTCCCTGAGGTCATGGACACAGTGAATCTGGCCGAAGCTGACATCATCGTTTCCGGCGGGCGGGGAGTGGGGGAGGCATTCGGGATCATAGAGGAACTTGCTCTCGTTCTCGGCGGCGCCGTGGGAGCGTCACGAGCGGTGGTGGATGCCGAATGGATGCCCTATTCCCACCAGGTAGGCCAGACCGGCAAGACCGTTCAGCCGACCATATACTTCGCCTGCGGGATATCCGGGGCCGTGCAGCACCTTGCCGGGATGCAGTCGTCGGACATCATCATCGCCATCAACAAGGATCCCGATGCCCCGATTTTTGACGTTGCCACCTACGGCCTTGTCGGCGATCTGTTCGAGATCATTCCGGAGATCATCCGGGCGGTCAAGGCGACAAGAGGGGAAGCATGAAGCTCGCCCTTTTGTTCCCCGGCCAGGGATCCCAGTTCGTGGGCATGGGAAAGGCCCTTTCCCGGTGGTCGGCACAGGCAAGGGACGTCTTTGATGAGGCGGATGATGTCCTGCGGTACCCGTTGAGCCGGCTTTGTTTCGAGGGTCCGGAAGAGAAACTGAGACTGACCGAAAACACACAGCCTGCCATCCTTGCCGCGAGTATCGCGGCGGCCCGTGCCCTGGAATCCCATGTCTCCCTCGCTCCATCATGGGTGGCGGGGCACAGCCTTGGAGAGTATTCCGCCCTGGTGACGGCCGGCAGCTTTTCCCTCGCCGACGCCCTCGTTGCGGTCCGTGAGAGAGGGAAAGCCATGCAGAAAGCTGTTGGTGAAGGAGTGGGCTCCATGGCCGCGCTTCTGGGGATGGGCCGTGAGGAAGTCGAGGCGATCTGCGCCGAGGTGACCGACGATAAGGGGTTGGTCGCACCGGCCAACTTTAATTCCCCCGGCCAGATCGTCATCGCGGGCCACAGGGAAAAAGTTCAGGCTGCGATGGCCCGGTTCAGGGAGCGGGGAGGCAAGAGGGCAGTGGAGCTGCCGGTGAGCGCTCCCTTTCATTGCCGCCTCATGGAACCTGCTGCGGCCCGAATGGTCCGGGTCCTGGACGATATTGCCATTGACAGCCCAAATCCCGTTCTGATAAACAACGCAGGTGCGCGTCCGCTGGATCTGGCCGTGCAAGTAGCGCCTTCCCTCATCAGACAGATAACGTCCCCTGTGATGTGGGAGGATTCCATACGGTTCATCATCGCGGAGGGCGCCGACATGCTGCTGGAGCTGGGGCCCGGGAAGGTACTCTGCGGGATTGTGAAGAGGATCGACAGGGGCCTGCGTATTCAACCCTTCGGGACTCCCGAGGATCTGGATGCAGTCGTAGCCCTCGTTGAGGAGGTGTCATGATGTCCGATAAACGTATCGCCATCGTTACCGGGGCAGGGCAGGGGATCGGACGGGCCATCGCTCTTGATCTTGCCTCTGCCGGAGTGGATGTTGTCGCAGCCGATATCAATCTTGATGCGGCGAGGGATGCGGCCTCGGATGTCGAGGGCAGAGGGGTGCGGTCCCTGTCGGTCGAGGTGGATGTGTCCGATTCAGACAGCGTCGAAAAGATGGTCAAATTATCCACCGACAGCTTCGGGAAGGTGGATTACCTTGTGAATAATGCCGGCATCACCAGGGATGGGCTTCTCATGCGCATGGACGATTCAGCGTGGAGGTCCGTTCTGGACGTAAACCTCACGGGGACCTATCTGTGTTCCAGGATGGTCGTTCGTCTGATGATGAAGCAGAGGTTCGGAAGAATCGTGAATATTTCATCCGTTGTGGGGGCCATGGGAAACGCAGGCCAGACTAACTACGCGGCGTCCAAGGCTGGAGTTATGGGGCTTACAAAATCCCTCGCCCGGGAGGTCGCCTCCCGTAATATCACGGTCAATGCCGTTGCCCCGGGGTTCATCCAGACGGCCATGACGGATGAACTGCCCGAAAAGGCCCGCCGGGAACTCGTCGCCCTCATTCCTTCACAGCGTCTGGGTACGCCTGAGGATGTTGCTGCCTGTGTGCGGTTTCTCCTCTCCGACCAGGCGTCCTATATCACCGGGCAGGTGTTTCACGTCAACGGTGGAATGTACATGTAGTGTCTTGTCCCGACTGTTTTTTTTGCAGCAATGGCGCGAGCTCGCGCCATCGGTTATATTTCTGTTATTATTTTCACGCTAACTTAACAGGCATAATAAGGAGGTTCGAATGGACGTAACAGGCAAGGTCAAGGAGATTATAGCGGAACAACTTAACCAGGATGCCGGCAGCATCGACGCGTCGGCCAACTTTGTGAACGATCTGGGCGCAGATTCCCTCGATGTGGTTGAACTGGTCATGGCCTTTGAGGAGGCCTTTGATCTGGAGATCCCCGACGAGGAGGCCGAGAAGATTCAGACCGTGCAGGATGCCATCACCTATATACAGGGGAAGGCGTCCTAGGGGAAAGGTCGCTCGTGAGAAGAAGAGTTGTCGTAACCGGTTTGGGAGCCGTGACGCCCGTGGGCCTTGATGTCCCCGATAGTTGGGCGGGCATGCTTGCAGGCCGGTCAGGGGTGGGCCCTGTCACCAGGTTTGATGCCGGTGGACTTGCTACCAGAATCGCTGCTGAGGTCAAGGGGTTCGAGCCGGAGAAACGGATAAACGGCAAGGACCTCAAGAAGATGGACATGTTTATCCCCTACGCCATCTTCGCGGCTTTCGAGGCGATTGAACAGTCCGGTCTGATCATTGACGAGTCCAATGCAGACCGGATCGCGGTGGTAGTCGGCGCAGGCTTGGGCGGGCTTCCCTATATTGAGAAATATGCCACGATTCTGAAGGAAAGGGGACCGAGAAGAGTTTCACCTTTCTTTATTCCCATGACGATCGCCAACCTGGCGGCCGGGCAAATTTCCATCAGAACAGGGGCCAAGGGTCCCAACAGCTGTGTGGTGACGGCCTGCGCGACCGGGACTCACAACGTAGGCGAAGCCTTTCGGATGATCCAGTACGGGGATGCCGACGCGGCCATCGCCGGGGGTGCGGAATCCGTTATTACCCCTCTGACTTTCGCCGGGTTCAACTCCATGAGAGCGCTTTCCACCCGCAACGAGGAACCGGAGAGAGCAAGCCGGCCTTTCGATAAAGGCAGAGACGGCTTCGTCATTGGCGAGGGGGCGGGCATCCTGATCCTGGAGGAGTTGGAGTCTGCTCTGGCCAGAGGCGCCGATATTTTTGCAGAGGTGGTGGGGTTCGGGATGTCCGGGGATGCCTATCATATCACCGCCCCACCCGAGGGCGGCGCCGGCGCGGCGCAATGCATGCGGAATGTCCTTCATGACGCCGGTATTGCCCCGGAGGATGTCGACTATATCAACGCCCACGGCACCAGCACATCGTTTAACGACCTCTACGAGACCCAGGCCATCAAGTCGGTCTTCGGTGATGCAGCCTACAGTATTCCGGTCAGTTCCACAAAATCCATGACCGGACATCTCCTGGGTGCGGCCGGCGGAGTTGAAGCTGTGGTGGCGGTCAAGACAGTCCTGGAAGACCGTATCCCACCCACCATCAACTACGAGGAACCCGACCCGGAGTGCGACCTGGATTATGTTCCCAACGAGGCGAGGGATGCCCGGGTGGATGTCGCCATCAGCAACTCCTTCGGGTTCGGCGGGACCAATGCCTGCCTCGCTTTTCGCAAGTTCACTCAATAAAGTCTTCTAAATTAAGGATCATCCTGGAAATGAGTACCTGAATGCGATCTCCTTTGCGGGCTTTGGTGCGCCGCGTAAGACAAACTGGTGTTTGAACCGTGAAAGGCATCAAGGGCCTTCTGCTCGACCTCGACGGGACACTGGTTGATATCAAGGTTTCCTTTTTTCTGGATACGATGATGGAATCCATGGTCGATTATTTCATCGCCCTTCTGGATCCTGAAACCTTCCGGAGAGGATTGATCGGCAGCATAGACGAGCTTATCTCCTCTCCGCGATCTTCCGGTGAAACCAACCAGGATGGGTTCTACGATGCTTTTTTCCGACTGACAGGCCTTTCTCCCGAGGCGGCGCAGCAAGGTTTCGACGCGTATTACAGGGACGTGTTCCCCGGGTTTTCCGAATACGGCTCATACGTGGATGGAGCTCTGGACCTCATCGAGTCGGCCCATGAAAGAGGCTTTGCCCTGGCGCTTGCCACCAACCCCATTTTTCCGCGGGCCGCGGTACTCGAACGGATGAGTTGGGGGAACCTGTCTCCCGATCCGTTCACTTTTATCGCCGCGCTGGAGAATACGAGGGCGTGCAAGCCGCAGATCGAGTTTTTTACGGCCGTGGCCGATGCCCTTGACCTTCACCCCGAACAATGCCTCATGGTCGGCAACGATGTGGCCCATGACCTGGCCGCATCTTCGGCCGGCATGAGAACGTACCTGGCCGAACCTCATCTGGTGAGGGAGGACGCTTCCGGTAATGTTCCGGATGGAAGAGGACTTCTGAGGGACCTGGGGAGGACTCTGGGGCTGTGGTAGGATGAGAGATGTAAGCCCCCGCCCAGAGCGCCGCTGGATCCATTACGTTCTTTTCGCGGCGACCTTCGTTACTACAACCGCTGCGGGTGCAATGCAGGAGGGGATAAATCCGTTCACGCACCCATCGGGGCTCTCCAAAGGCCTTCCCTTCTCCCTGACAATCATGGCGATCCTGCTTGGGCATGAAATGGGGCATTACATAACCTCGCACCGCCACCATGTGCCTGCCACCCTGCCGTATTTCATCCCTGCTCCTTCCTTTATCGGGACGTTCGGTGCCGTTATCAGGATGAAGGGCGCCATCTGGGACAGGAGGACCTTGCTGGACATCGGCGCCTCCGGTCCCATCGTGGGCTTTGTGCTGGCCCTGCCTGCGCTGGTCGTCGGCTTCGCCCTGTCTCCGGTGGTTGCCGGTGGCGGTGATGTAGGAGGTTTGGCCCTGGGGAACAGCCTTATCGTCCTGGTTGTGAGTTTCCTGGTGAAGGGCAACCTGCCGTCAAACATGACGGTGGCTCTTCATCCGGTGGCATTTGCAGGATGGATCGGGATGTTCGTTACGTCCCTGAACCTCCTGCCCGTGGGGCAGCTGGACGGCGGGCACATATCCAAGGCTCTCTTCCCGAACCACTCCGACAATATCGCCAGGGTCGTCCATCTGAGTCTGTTCCTGATGGGCCTTCTCTTCTGGGAAGGCTGGTTCGTATGGGCTATCCTCCTGATCCTCCTCGGCGTGAGGCATCCTCCGGTTCTCCTTCCGCATATCCAGCTGGATGAAAAGCGGACCAGGTTGGGATACGCCGCCATCATCATTTTCATCCTGACGTTCGTGCCCGCTCCGTTTACGGTAATGTGACGAATGATGGACTCGCAAAGAAGATCAAAAGCCATAAGGCCCTGGTTTTAAACTTAGCGAAACTTCGTTAAGTTCACGGTCAATAGACTCTTGACCTGTGCGTAAGCAGACAAAAAGATAATTGGCCGCTGATTCACGCTGATTTACGCTGATAAATCTGAATCAAGGACTTATCTAACAGGGATGGAGGGGATACAGGGGATAGGGCAAACATCGTAAGCGCAGAGAACTTGAAATTTTTGTGTTAAGAAACGGCTCACCGCAACCAGACGCATTATCTCACCACCCGTTCGTCACGCAAATAGCATGACTCATAGAGGCATGGAGGAAGTCGCATCCCGCACCCAAGTTGCTGTTAATCCTTGTTGCCGGAGATGAAAGTGAACTTTTATCCCCGGCGCAAGGATAACCAGCCGATTTCAAGGAAATCCCGCTCCTGTCGAGGAGCGGTTGGGTGAGGGATAACTGATCGGGAGTTTATCCCCTCCATCCCTGTTAGATAAAGATCCATGATGATTATCCGCCACAGATTCATGCGAAGCTACAAAAGGCAGCAAGAGTGAAATACGGTTTCACGTTCAGGTACTCGTTTTTGTGATGAGCCGTAAATCTAAGTTGAGTTAGCTTTCCACTCATTCCCATCGTCATCCAGGCACGCTTTAACCGGATGAACCAAAATTTTAAACCCCGGTCTTGGGTTTTATCTGAGACCTTGGCGTCTTGAGTGAGTGAAACGAACGGGCGAGAGAAAATTATGATGTTACTTCCTTGACAGTCCCGGACTCTCTGGGATATTTTCCCATGACGAGGAGGTGTGTTATGTTGAGAAAAAGTCTGGTGGGGATTGTCTGTCTTTCCCTCTTTGCTGTTTCCGGGTGCATGGTCAGCAAAAAGGATTATCTCCTGAAATCCGGTGAGGCTGAAAAGTGCGCGACCAATCTCAGCCGGAAAGTCGATGAGAACACGGCGCTTAAGAAGGAGCTTTCTTCCAACCAGGAGGATCTGCAGCAGAGGACCAATAGCCTGGAGGACTGCGGAAAGAACCTTGAGGCCGTAACCGGCGAGAGGGATGGCCTTCAGGGCGAACTGGATAAAACCGTGGCGGTCAATGATGAGTTGAAATCTCAGAACGACAGGTTGGGAGATCTTCTCAAGAGCAAGGAGGTCTCTCAGTCCCAGATCATCCAGGAGACCATGAATATCAACAAGAGGCTTCAGGGGACAAACGGCGACCTGAGGGAGAAGATTGTGGCAAAGGACGCGGAGTTCCGGATTCTGAGGACGGACATGGAAAGGGTCAAGAGTGAAAACCGCTCCCTCCAGGATCAAGTCCACGCCCTGAAGGTACAGAAGGAGGAGGATCTTCAGAAACTCAAGAGCGCCTACGATGAGTTGGTTGGCGGACTCAAGACCGAGATCGAGGCCGGCCAGGTTCAGATCAAGAGGATGAAGGACAGGCTTTCCGTCAACCTGGTTGAGAAGATCCTGTTCGACTCGGGCCGGGCCAACCTCAAACAGTCGGGGATCGCTGTCCTGTCCAAGGTGGGCGCCCAGCTGAACAGGATAAAAGGGAAGAGGATACAGATCGAGGGACATACCGACGACGTTCCCATTGGTGGCCGTCTTAAGGAAAGGTTCCCCTCCAATTGGGAACTGTCTTCCAGCAGGGCGTTGGCTGTGGTTCACTTTCTACAGGACAAGGTAGGGATCGACCCGGCGAGGCTGTCCGCCGCCGGTTACGGTGAGTACCAGCCGGTTGTCTCCAATGATACAGCTGAGGGCAAGGCTGCCAACCGGAGAATTGAAATCGTTCTGCTCCCACCTTATGAGAAGTTGAGTGAGGCCCAGGAGCGCACTAATTAAGGGAGGTGTCTGGATTGACAACCAATAATAATTTTCTCGTCAAGGTAACAGATGCAAAAATGCCACAGGTCAGAAAGGCCCTCCAGGAGGCCGGCATTGAGGTCAGAAGCATCATCCTGATGCACAAGGAGGAGATCGAGGATGAGGCCGCCCCGGCAGAAGGCGGGGAGGGCGAAAAGGAGATTTAAAATGCGGATAAAATATCTGGGCCACGCCTGTTTTCTCCTTGAAGCCAATGATGGGACCAGGATCCTGACGGACCCGTACGAGCCGGGCTCCTTCGATGGGGCCGTAAAGTACAGGCCGGTAGCGGAAACCGCCGACATCGTTCTTGTGTCGCACGACCATGCCGATCACAACTGGTCGGCCGGTATTCCGGGCAGCCCCCAGGTCATCAAGGAAGACGGTGAACGGGCTGTTTCAGGGATCAAGGTCCTTGGCGTTCCCTCCTTCCACGACACGTCACGGGGTTCGGAGCGGGGGAATAATATCATCTTCCGTGTGGAACTTGACGGGTTGGCCGTCTGCCACCTGGGTGATCTTGGCCACGCCCTTGATCCTGCCTCGGCCTCCGCTCTCCTCCCGGTGGACGTTCTGCTGATGCCGGTTGGAGGAACATTCACCATCGGTGCACAGGTGGCGTCCGAGGTTATGGAGATACTTTCACCCACTCTGACTATCCCCATGCACTTCAAGACCGACGGGGTAGATTTCCCCATCGATCCGGTGGACGGCTTCCTGGCGAAAAAGGATAATGTCATCAGGGCCGGTTCCTCCGAGATCACCGTCTCCAGGGGTGATATCCCCTCCGGCATTGTCCTGCTTGACCCGTCGTTGTTGCCGTAGTCCGTGGAGAGCCGCGAGCCTGAGGCCCCATCCCCCGGGTTTTTGCTGGACGGCATGCTCGGCACCTTGGCCAAAAAGATGAGGATGCTTGGCTTTGACGCGGAGTTTTCCGCCGATGAGGACGACACGCTGATACGCTACCGTTCCCTTTCTGAAGGCAGGATCGTGCTGACCAGGGATGCCCGACTGGCCGAAAGGCTGGGGGAGGATTCATGGCTTGTCTCAGGGATGGATGCCCGGGAAGAATTCGCCTCGGTGCTCCCTTTTTTAAGACCGCTTGGATTGCCTGTAAAGCCCTTGACCCGATGCCTCGACTGCAACGCAATGTTGCGTGAACTCGACAGGGAAGGGGCCAGGAACATGGTCCCCCGGTATGTATGGATGACGGCTGAACGCTTCATGGTGTGCCCGCGCTGCAAAAAATGCTACTGGCACGGTACCCATACTGACCGCATGCTCGCCGAAATAGGGGAGATGGTGGAGGCATTAACCGGGTGACACCGATGGGTATACTGGGGAAATTTCTCGTAATTATGGGCATTGCCCTGGTACTACTCGGGGTCTTCCTTATGGTGGCGCCGCGTATTCCGTGGCTCGGGCATCTGCCCGGTGACATTATCATACGGAAGAAAAATAGCGTAATCTACTTCCCGCTGGTCACGAGCCTGCTGATCAGCCTGATCCTGACCATTCTTTTCAATATCTTCCGGTCCTAGCAGCGCCCGGAAACCGTCTTCAATGTCCCCATCGGTGGAGAAGGACGGGTCCAATGTCCAACGGGTGAAATCGGCCGCAGAGAATTTATACCTGCATCTTCGGTTCCACGGGGTTGTTGACGATATACCGGCAGTTATCGAGGAACTTACTTTCCTTTTCCAGCAGCCATGATTTATAGCGTTCCTGCAATACAGACCCGACGCGGGTGTATTTCCAATTGTAGAACTGGCTGTAAAACTAGTTGAGCTGTTTCATTCCGGGGACTATGTTGGCATCGGGAGTTTCCAGGAGCATATGGTAGTGTTTCCCATAAGGCAGTATGCATGGATGATCCAGTTGTATTTTTCAGTAACTCGTTCCATACAACTGATGAACTTTTTCCAGCCCTTTTCAGTATGGTAAATGGTCATTCTTCCGTTGCCACGGCTTATGATATGATACATGGCGCCTGGGTACTTGATCCTGAGTGGTCTGGACATTTCTGCTCCTCCTTTTCTTGTTGTGCAAAGTGGAGCAAGAATGGAGCCAACTCGGGTGGATGAAATCGCAAAAGTGTGAAAGGAGAGAAACGACCCCGGAGAAACTGCTCCGGGGCTATAGGGATGGATTCTCGACCATGCCGGTTTCAACTTTCGTTTTCAGTGGAGTAACAAGTCATGGATGGACTTTTTACGATGCCATCAAGGACTTCGCAAAAATACGATAGCATCGCCGCCTCCGTCATGACACTGGCGGACGAAATGTACGGTTTGCTCGCACGCACATTCCCTGTCTGCTGCTACAGCGACGAGTTCTACTTTTTCCCCCAGGTGGTTGTGGACGAGATCGACTGGCGGTTGTGGGATGACTTCTCTCCGGATAGGGTGGAGGATGTTTCCAGAAAACTTGCCCGGTGGGTTCTGGAACTGGATGCCCTGGGTTCCGGTGACGCCTGTCCCGGGGACCTCATCGATATTTCGCTCCTGATACACCTTGCCGTTACCCTCCGCGAGCAGCTGGAAGAGGTCCGCTTTCACCGGACTCAGCCGACCTTTCACCTTGCTATTGTAACAGCGGGGCTCCTTCAGGCCATGGAATCCGGGGAACCGTCAGCCCTGGAGATGCGGTTTTGGGGGCTCGATAAATTTCTCGAAACGTCCGGAAATATTCTGGTGGATGTTCCTGCCCTTTTCAGGGAACTGGGAGTCGAGATGGTTCGGGACACGCTGGACTGGGTGGCTTCCCTGGGAGATCAGAACGGTGTACGGGATTCCGCTCTTCAGGCCATTGAAAACTTCGGAAAACGTCTGGGCGGCCTCCAGGTTCGGGAGAGTTTCCTTCTGCCCCGGGATCTCGTGGAGAGGATCGCCTCGCATCACATGGCAGTTGGACTCTCGGTGGACGAGATCCTGGCAGAGATGACGGAAGAGCGGGAAAGCCTCCTTGTTGAACTCTCGACCCTGGGCGAAGAGCTCAAACCGGGCGCTTCTCTGATGGATGCGTACAACGGGATTCCTCAGGTCCCCATTCCGCGTGAGGGAAAGTCGAAGCTCCTTTTTCAGGAGATCGAACGTTTGAGGGGCCACTGCCTGGAGCTTGGATTGCTGCCCCGGGACCTGGCCGAGGGATGCCCGGTAAAGATCAGGGCGGTTCCACAGTCCATGACCCCCGTGAGGGCAGCAGATTCCTACAGTGCGCTGCCGGGACATCCACCTGCCGGCGGAACCTTTTTTGTCTATGGGGAGGGTAGCCTGGGAAAAGCATCCGGCTGCATACACCCTGTCTTTCGAATGACGGCCGCCCACGAAACCTACCCTGGACACCATTTCCTCGACATATCCCGATGGAACCTGTCCGATGTCGTGCGGCGGCCGATCGAACGCCCCGTATTTTACGAGGGATGGGCGTGTTTCGCGGAGGAACTCATGGAACAGTCCGGTTTTTTCGGCCAGAGGTGGGACCGCTTCATCCTGAGCTTTCGCAGGCTGAGACATACAATAAGGGGCATTGCCGACCTTGATCTCCACATGGGGAGGATGGACATTGAAGGAGTTGCCGGGATTCTGACCGAAGCCGGTTTTTCCGCGCCCCGTGCCATGGCAACCGCTCGAAAATACTCACTACGGCCAGCTTATCAGATGTGCTACACTGTTGGCCTCAACCGTTTTCGCTCCCTGTTAGGCGGGCGGAACCGCACTGAAACGGTGTGCATGGCCGGAAGGATCCTCCGACAGGGGGAAATCGGGTTTGACGAATTAGGGCGTACGCTGAGGTAATTCATGGAACAGTTTCTCGGCTATCATTCGGAATGGAACCTCGGTAGTCCCGGGGGATGGGACTATCAACGCATCACACAGATCATCGGCAAGGCGGTCTGGGAGAGGTTGAATCGCGTTCGGCCCATCGGAGTCGATCTTGATCTTGACCACCCTCTTCTCTACCCGGTTTTCGGCTTTGTCGAGATGCTGGTTAACGCCCATAGGTCCCGTGACGGGTCCAACCCGGGGTTTATAGCGGTGGTGGCCGAGGAGGAAACCCTGGAGGATGTGACCGAGAACATCAATCTGGTTGAACGGCTCAACACCATTGACGGGATCAGCAGCGCCCTCATGGCTCCTCAGGATCTTGAGATCAGCCGAGACCGGGTGGCCTGGCGAGGTGATCCAATTTCCGTGATATTCATGGATTTTAACACCGACGTTCTGCTTGCTCTGCACCGCAAACATGGGCTGGACCCCCTGATCAGGGCAGTAACGGAGGGTCGTGTGGTCAACCCCCGGGGAACGGAACCGATAAACGTCAAGAGCATGTTCGAGGTGATAAGAGGCCCTGAAAACGGACAATTTCAACCTGAAACTGTGCGCCGGACCCCGTGGACCAGGAGGTTCTTTCCTCGGCAAACGCAGGATCCGGACGGGCGTGAGGTTCGGGACCTGGTCGAATGGACCCGAAAAAATTGGGACAATCTGGTCCTCAAGCCTGAGAGAGGCTATTCCGGTTTCGGGGTCAGGGTAGGCGGAGTGAACAGGGACGGCGACGAGGCAGTCGAACTGGCCCTGAGGGAGGGGAACTACATTGTTCAGGAAAAGATACCCCTTGACCTCTGGGCTGAGGACAATCCGGCGCTGAACATGGCAGAGGGAAAAATGGCCCTTGAGCGATACCAGACCGATTTTCGCTGTCTGATGGGGCCCACCGGCATGTATGGGTTCCTGGTAAGGTTTGGGGGAGTGCCCACCAACGTTGGAAGCGGCGGAGGCGTGCAGCCCCTTGGGATCCTGCGTTCCCCCATGAGCGTCCGAGATGCCGTTGCCCGCATTAACGATGCCATACTCGATATGGATTTTGCGGATGTTGCCGATATTGTGCAGATGCAGGGTGAGATGGCGATGGACAACAGATTTACCTACCTTCTCGGTCCCATCAGGATGGCCTTGAGGCCGCGCGTGATCAGCCCGGGTCACCTGGAAGCTCTTGGAAACTACTGTTCGGCCGTGTGGAAGGACTGCCTTACCCTTGAGAGGATGTGGCTCTCCGGCGAACTGGACGATTACATCAGCATCGAGGAGGAAGAACTCCAGATCGCCCGATCGCAGAAGTGGCTGGGAGGCCCTGCTGTTTTCGCCACCGACGGGCTGTTCAGTTTCGGAGCTCATCCGGAGGAGCCTTGAGCATAGAGGTCAGATCGGATTGGTGGAAGACCCTTTTCGATGAAATCTACCTGCTCACCGACTCCCGCTCTGTGTGTGATGAGGATCTTACCGGACGGGAGGTGGACGTTATCTGTGGGATTCTTCCCATGGACACGCGGATGGCGCTCCTGGATCTTTGCGGGGGACAGGGCAGGCACAGCATTGAACTGGCCTCCAGAGGGTTTACGGGATGTACGGTCCTGGACTATTCCCGGTTCCTCATAGAACGGGGGCGGGCCATGGCCTCCGAAATGGGAAGGCCGATCCGTTTTCTCCAGGGGGATGCCAGGGAAACGGGTCTTCCCTCGGAATCCTTTGACTGTGTTATCATCATGGGAAACTCATTGGGTTATCTGCCCAGGCCGGAGGACGATCTTGGAATCCTGGCCGAGTCCATGCGGTTGCTGAAACCCGGCTCCAGGGTTCTGGTAGATACTGCAGACGGAGAGCAGGTGAGGGAGGAGATGTCTCCGGTTGCATGGCACGAGGTGGATGAAACGGTTGTCGTCTGCCGCCGCAGGGAAATCGCTGAAAATGCGGTTAGCGCGAGGGAACTGGTCCTCTGCAAGGACAGAGGGCTGCTGCGCGATCAGACCTACCGCATTCGGCTGTTTGACGGCGACATGTTAGTACGCCTGTTGAGTGATGCCGGATTTTCCGCGGTTCAGCTTTACAGGAATTTTACCCCCCATGACACGAAAGGTGACTACGGGTTCATGGATCGGCGAATAGTGGCGGTGGGCATCAAACCGGATGCCTGAACCAGGACGTGGCAGGTCGACGTGACAAGCCGACCGTGAAGTTAACGAAGTTTCGAGAAGTTTAAAACCGGGCCCTTATGTTTGCTGACTTCGTAAAAAGCCATTAATCATTAATGGTTTCTTTACGGCCCTATAAACTTTAATGGAGGATTCAGATGAAGGGAAATCGTATAGTGGGGACGGGAATGGGCGTTCCTTCCAGAATTGTGACTAACGATGATCTTGCCAAAATGGTGGATACCTCGGACGAATGGATCGTTTCCCGTACGGGGATAAAGGAACGGCGTATCGCCGAGGACCATGAAACGACCTCCGATTTTTGCGCGACTGCGGCATTGGAGGCGCTTGCCCGTGGAGGGGTAGAGCCGGAGGATATTGACCTTATTATCGTGGCCACCCTCTCCCCTGATCGGCTTATTCCGTCCACAGCCTGCATCGTTCAGAACAAGATCGGCGCTACAAACGCAGCCTGTTTCGACCTGGAGGCCGCCTGTTCGGGGTTCGTCTACGGCCTTGCGGTAGCCGATAGCATGATGTCGGCTACCGGGATCAGACACGCCCTTGTGATCGGCGCAGAAACTCTATCAAGGGTTCTTGACTGGACCGATCGAAACACCTGCGTCCTGTTTGCCGACGGGGGTGGGGCAGCCCTCATCAGGCATGAAGGTGGAGACAACGGCATCCTGTCTACATACCTGAGAGCCGACGGGTCGGCGCCGCAGCCATGGCTGGCGGTTGACCCGGGCGTGGCCGACATGACGCCCCTCGGGGAAACACGTCTGAAGGATTTCGCTATACGCATGCAGGGGAAGGATGTATTTAAATTCGGTGTCAGGGCACTTCCGGACGCGGTTCGCAATGCGGTGGACAGGGCGGGGCTGACCCTGGATGATGTGGATCACTTCTTTCCCCACCAGGCCAACCTGCGGATCATCGATTCCGCCGCCAAGGCCCTGAAAGTTCCCATTGAGAAGTTTTACCTGAACCTGGAACGTTTCGGGAACACTTCAGCCGGGAGTGTCCCCATCGCGCTGGCCGAGGCCGACAGCCGAGGCATTATCAAGGAGGGCGATATCGTGGTTCTGGCCGGCTTCGGCGCGGGGCTCACGTGGGCAGGGGCCGTCGTTCGCTGGTGACCGTACGCCCGGAGCGAGGTGCCAGTTTTCTGCATCGCTGGCGGAGCCAAATCCAAGGGTACCAGGGGGTCGTAGCCAGTTCAACTTCAAATCAATCCTTATATTGATTAAATCCTTTATATTCCCTCCATTTAATACTGATGCGGCAACTTTGCATACGTTCATGTGCAAGTAAGGAAAGTGCACATCCCTACGGCTGAAAAAAGCCTTCAAAAACAAAGCCTTCGGATCTCTCCCGGAAACGGAACTATTTTTGCATAAGGTACGGTTTCTAAACGCTGTCTGTGGATGAGGATAAGTCAGGTTGGAAATGTCGGCCCGGTAAAGACCAGGAAAAGGAGTATCAATGGACAAAAACGGACATCAACAGGAATCAGATTTTATTGAACTGGACGACTTTCAACATTTTTCAGGCTCAAAGAAAATTCCCCGAATCCTGATTGTAGATGATGATGCCATAGTCAGGAAAGTTATCACAGATGCCATGGAGCTCTTGTCCTGTGATGTTACGGAAGCCGAAAACGGAGAGCAGGCACTGGAGATGGCCATGGATCAATATTTTGATCTCATCCTCCTGGATATCATGATGCCGGGGAAGAGCGGGATAGAATGCTTACAGGAACTTAGGAGCAAAGGTTCCGAAGTCGAAGTGATCATGGTGACCGCTTCCCAGGACCTGGAGGTGGCTATCGAAGCAATGCGTCATGGGGCCAATGACTACATCAGGAAGCCTTTTACTCCCAGGGAGTTGCAAGTGAGTGTCGAAAAGGCTTTTCAGAGGGCCGATCTCAAATTCTTCACCCGGGATTACACTCTATCCCTGGAACGCAAGATCGAGGCCAAGGATGATCAGATCAGGCTTTTATTCTACGAAGCCATACAAGCCATGATAAACACCATCGAAGCCAAGGACTTTTACACCAAGGGTCATTCCCACAGGGTGACGATGTACGCCATGTGGCTTGCTAAGGAACTGAAACTTAACTTCAAGGAAGCCAAGGATGTTCACCTGGCTGCCCAACTCCACGATATTGGGAAACTGAGCGTCCCCGATGCAATACTGAACAAGCCTGGAAATCTGACAGAGGAAGAGTTTTCTCTTATCAAACTGCACCCGGAGCGTGGTTGCAAGATCCTTGCGCCCATACTGTCGAGTCAGAACCTGAACTGTGTGATGCACCACCATGAAAAATGGGAAGGAAGCGGATACCCCTCAGGATTATCTGGAAACGATATCCCTCTGAAGGCTCGTATCATAACAATTGCGGACTCCTGCGATGCCATGACCTCCCGGCGATCCTACCGGGCCCCCATGAAGATTTCTGATGCATGCGAGGAAGTGGAAACCTGCTCCGGAACACATTTTGACCCGGAGCTGGTTGGAACCTTCACTGCTTCGGTAAAAGAAAACCTCCGGCAGTCCTGATCCCATATATGACAATATGCAGATTAAGGGTGTAGAATACAATGTCCGGTGAAGAACGGCGACGCCATGCCGGATTTACATTATCCATATCCATCGGACGTGATTTATCAATACGGTGTGGAATCGTTCTCTGAATACTCACGGAACCTCAGCCCTGGAAGCCTTTTCATAAGGATGCACACATCCATGTGCAAGGTGCCCATGGATGTGTGCATCCTTGTTTTGTTTCCTTTTGGTTTTTTCCATGAAAACTTTATAATATCAATATGTTGCATTGATATACCATTCTGGCCTGATATTTGCTACATCCTTGGTTTCGGACGGAACTGTTCAGGCCGGGAAAGGGATGTCATGGAAAAAAAGCGGGTTCTCGTTGTTGACGACAATGAGTTCTTCATTCAGCAGGAGATTTCCTGCCTGGGACGGGACGGATTCGATTTCTTTACTGCCCGGTGTGGCCGTGATGCCCTGGAAATGGCACGGGGCCTGATGCCTGATCTCATCCTCCTTGATCATATCATGCCCGATTTGACAGGACCGGAGGTTTGCCGCAGCCTGAAAAGCGATCCCCTCACCCGTTCCATCCCCATCATAATCGTCAGCTCAGGCTCCCTGGAATCCTCCAGGATCGTGGCGAATACAGCGCTGTGCGACGGGTTGATCCAGAAACCCATCAGACGTGACCTTCTGACTGCAATCGTCGAGGAGCTGCTTGGCTCGGGCCAAAGGCATACGGAAAGGGCTGAATTGTCCCTGCCCTGCACAGTTTCCATGGGGAACGTCAATGTGAATGCCAACGTTCTTTCACTATCCTCGGATGGGGCCTTCGTTGATCTGGATACACTTCCCGTTCCTGGTGAAATGTTTGAAATCCGTTTTAACCTCCCAGGTCAGGAAAGGGCGGTGTATGTACGTTGGGCGGCGGTGGTCTGGACCGGAAGGTTCGGAGAAAACGGACCCGAGGGGGCCGGGATGCGATTTCTCATTATTGACTCCGTTGAGAAGGCACATATTGATGATTATGTGCGCATGGTGCTGAAGAAGGATCCGGTTAAAGGTCTGCCAAGACTAAAAAATTCTTTTCCCCTGTGAACATCCCGCTTCTATTCCATTATTCCAGGGAAGCCACAGTCTGAAATTCACATCTCCATGACGGACAGCGAATCTGCCGGATAATCCCTGCACCGGATCTCTGGATAGCCATGCCTTTCAATAAGTTGCGGGACAGGGGCCTACTGTTGTATTATCCACGCATCCCAATCGGGGGTTCAGGGGCCGCTCGTTACCGTTTCACTGATTGTTGCCAATTTATCCGAATCGGTTCCTGATCTTCGTGCACTGCAAAACCGTGAATGGGGAAAAGGCCATGCCCGTCAGACTGTTCCATCGGCGGTATCTCTATGCGGTATCCGTCATCCTCCTCAGCGTCATCCTGTTATTGATCGTATGGCGAACCGTAAGGGAAAATGAGCGAACCCTGGCGATAACCATCTTCGATTCGAAGATGAAGGACTATGCCAAGGATATTCAGAACCAGATCGATCAATCCACCGGAGTTGTCGAGTCGATAGGAAGCTTTTTTAACGCCTCTGTCTTTGTAGAAAGAGATGAGTTCGCGAAATTTGTGGAAGCTCCCCTGCTTCGATATGCACAGATCCGGGCCCTGAACTGGGTGCCTGCGGTGAGGGACAGGGATAGAGACAGATATGAGGAACTGGCCAGGGCGGATGGGATGAAGGGTTTTCAGTTCACTGAACGGGTGAGCCAGGGTGTTATGAGGAGAGCCGGACGGAGACCCTGGTATTTCCCCGTGTATTATCGGGTGAGTCTCCAGGAAAACCGGACAGCTCTCGGGTTCGATCTGAGATCGGATCCTGCTCGTCTGGAAACCCTCCAAAGGTCCATAGAGACCGGGAAGATGGCATCCTCAGGCAGGTTAACCCTTGTGCAGGAGACGGGCGATATTTACGGGTTTCTGATCATTCGGCCCATATACCAGGGCGGCATTTCCCCGGTCGCCCCTGAAGACCCCATGTCGGATCTGCAGGGTTTCGCCCTCGGGGTTTTCAGCATTACCGACCTGGTGGCCGAGGCCATCAAGGGGCGGAATCTGGAAAGTATAGGGTTCTACCTGTTTGACGATTCAGCTCCGCCCGGCCGGGGGTTTCTCTACGATTATAACGCAACCGGCGGGGTCCACAAACCCGAGTCGTTTTACGGAGTTCCGGATGCCGTCCTCCAGGGTGTTCATTATCGAACGAATCTGAGTATTCCGGGCCGCGCATGGTCCGTGCTGTTCTACCCGACTCCAGGGCATTATGGGCAGAATTTCGGCGAGAGCTCCATGATCCTGACCGGCGGACTGATTTTCATCGGCCTGCTGTGCGTTTTCCTGTGGACCACCATGCGTCATGCCCAAAAAATTGAGGGTCTTTTGGAGGAACGCAGGAAAGTTGAGGCGAATCTCCACGAGTCCCTCCAGGAGAAGGAGATTCTGCTTAAGGAAATACATCACCGGGTAAAAAATAATCTTCAGATGGTCTCCGGACTTCTCAATCTTCAGGGGCGGCATGCCGGTGATGAAACGGTCAGGGATCTTTACCGTGAGAGCGAAAACCGGGTGATGAGCATGGCCCTTATCCACGAGAACCTCTACAACAACCGGGATCTCGGCCGGATAAATTTTGCCAATTACGTGCGCAGTCTCGTAGGGAGCATATCCTCATCCTACAGACAGGAAGAAAAGGAGATCGGGTTCATCTTTGATCTTGAAGAAGGCGACCTCGTTATTGATACTGCTATCCCCGCCGGGCTCATTATCAACGAACTTATCACCAATGCCTATAAACATGCCTTTTCGGGGAGACAGGACGGGGAGGTGAGGATCGCATTCCATGGGTCCAAGGGAAGCGGGTATGTCCTGACGGTGGCCGATAACGGCGTGGGGATGCCGGCCGGCAGGGATCCGGGCAGTTTCAGCTCTCTGGGTCTTAATCTGGTCCGGACACTCGTTGAGCTCCTGGGAGGGCGCCTGGAGATCCATCGGGAAAATGGGACGATGTTCCGGATAACCTTCGGAGAGTACAGGGAGGCCGGGACTGAGCTGCATTAGGGGGCCGGTCCTGATCTCCCCCTAACGGTGCCTTTCCGTGTTTCGGGCTATGCCCCTGGATTCCGGGTAAACAGTCCCAGGGCGGTATCCACGATAATAGCGAAGAAGCCCACCAATATGGCCCCCTCCAGGATGAACGCCGGGTTTTCGCCGATGAGGCCGGCCATGATCGGTTTTCCCAGCCCCCCCGCGCCGATGGTTGCTCCCAGCGTTGCTGTTCCGATGTTTATCACTGCGCTCAGCCGGACACCGGCCATAATAACAGGGGATGCCAGGGGAAGCTCCACCCTTGTTAGGACCTGGGCCGGAGTCATTCCCATGCCGCGGGCGGCCTCAAGGACTCCGGGGTCCAAAGACTCGATCCCGGCAATGGTGTTCCGGACCACGGGGAGCAGGCCGTAGATGAACAGGGCGATTATGGTTGGCTTGAACCCGAACCCCACCACTGGAACGGCGATGGCCAGAACCGCTACGGGCGGGAAGGTCTGCCCGATGGAGGATAGGGCGTTAACCGCGGGCAGGAAATCACGGCCTGTGGGACGGGTGGCGAATATCCCCGCCAGAAGCCCGGCGATTGTTGCCATGCCGCTTGAGATGGCCACGAGAACGACGTGTTCTCCCACGAGCTCCGGAAAGGTGGCCAGGTTGTAGAGAACCTTTTCAAGGCCCGGAAAAAGCCTCGAAAAGGCCCACAACCACGGCGCGGTGGAAAAGACCAGCACGCCGAATACCGCAATCATTACCGCGAGGATGATGATCTGACTGTTTTTACCTTCAGACATAAAAAATTTCCTGAAAATTAGGCGTCGAGTATGTCCGTGAACTTTATTTCTCCCAGAAGCCGGCCTCGGACATCCACCACTGGAGCAGTCCGGATACCCTGCTGGACCATTCGGGACACGGCCTCCTTGAGGGTAGAATCGGGCATGAGGGCATATTCGCGCCACCCCACTTTCGTCATGGTCTCCGCGGCGGTTCCGCCCCTGTCCATGGCGCTTTCGTCCAACCACCCCAGAACAATCCCCTCTCCGTCGATAACCCATACGTACTGTCTGGCATGAACAGCTTTCGAGGCCGATTCCATGGGAATATCCGCCCTGACCGGGAGGGTAGTGGACATGAATTCCCTCACCGTCAGACGGGAAAGGCGTTTTAACGCCCGGTCGGTGCCGATGAACTCAAGTACGAATTTGTTCGCAGGGGATGTGAGGATGTTTTCCGGAGTGTCGTGCTGAACCATCCTGCCTTCCTTGAGGATAACGATGCGGCTTGCCAGTCGAATCGCCTCGTCGATGTCGTGAGTTACGAAAAGGATGGTCTTCTTGAGTTCCCTCTGTATCCGGGCGAACTCCGTCTGGAGCGTCTCACGGGTTAACGGGTCGATGGCTCCAAATGGCTCATCCATCAAAAGGATGGCAGGGTCCGCAGCAAGGGCTCGCGCCACCCCCACCCGCTGTGACTCCCCCCCGGACAGTTCTCTGGGATACTTTCGGCCGTAAACCCGGGGGTCAAGGTTGAAAAGATCAAACAACAGATCTACGCGTTTTGCGATCTTCCCGGGCTCCCACTTAAGGAGCTTTGGCACCACCGCCATGTTCTGGGCCACCGTCATGTGCGGGAACAGGCCGATGCTCTGGATGGCGTACCCTATGTGCCGTCTGAGTTCCTCAGGTCTGTAGCTGATAATGTCGGTTCCCTCGATTGTAATTTTGCCCATGGTGGCCTTGATGAGGCGGTTAATCAAACGCAAAGTAGTGGATTTTCCACAGCCGGACGGACCGATCAGAACGCAGAACTCACCCTCTTTAACCTCGAAGGAGAGGTTGTCAACGGCCACAGTCCCGGAATAGTCCTTCGTTACGTTGGTAAGCTCGATCATCGCATGCCTTTCGGGCTCGCGATGGCTATGATCCCGTTCATGGCGACATCGGCTGCAACAGCTATGAGAATGGTGGGAACGGCGCCGAGAAGGATAAGATCAGTGGCCGCCTGTCCCAGACCCTGGAAAATGAACACCCCGAATCCCCCGGCCCCGATGAGGGCTGCAACCGCGGTGAGTCCCACCGCCTGTACCAACGCGATCCGTACCCCTGAAAGTATAATGGGAGAAGCGATGGGGACCTCCACCTGCAGGAGCATCTGTATTCGGGTCATCCCCATTCCCCGGCCTGCGTCCACGACAGCCGGGTCCACCGCCAAAAAGCCCGTAAATGTGTTCCTTGCAATCGGAAGGAGGGAGTAAATCGTCAGGGCGATAATCGCCGGGGTGGCGCCTATTCCCCTTATCCCCATTCCGTGAAGCGCCGGGAACCGGTGGGTTAAGGCAGCCAGAATCGGGACCAGGATGCCGAACAGCGCCAGGCTGGGAACAGTTTGAAGCGTATTTAAGGTAAAGAAGGTCGGCGCCCGGAACCTGCCCACCCTGTGGGCAAGGGCTCCCAGGGGAATACCGATGAGCAAGGCGATCCCCACAGAACTTCCGGCAATGACGAGATGGGTCTTCAGCTCGAGAAAAAAACGGTCTTTTCGATTGGCGAACTCTTTCATAATGGACAAATGGTCAAGGCTGCCGGATGCGAACAGTGCGATGACAGCCGCTCCCGAGGCCATGATAATGAGCAGGATAAATATCCTGGTCCTCGCCTCAGACCGCTGGTAGGAGTCAGCGATGACCATGGCGAGGGCGAAGAGGGCTGTCCAGAACGCGGCGCTCATGGAAACTCTTGCGATGGGCCCGGAGTGGGCCTCCACTTCTGCTGCATACCGGCCCGCCACAGACAAAAGGACAGGAAGGAGGGAGCCGGAAAGAACACCGGAAAGAACTACACATGTCCTTTCGGGGAAATTCAGTGAAGAGGCCAAAAGAAGCAGTGCCCAGAACAGGAACACAACCCAAGCCAAAGGCGCTCCTGCGGCGCCGGTAAAGGATACCTGCTTTCCGCTTACCAGACGATTGGGCGCAGAGGCCACGAAACCTGTCAGCAGGAGTGATGCGAGGCCAATGATGCTCGCAGTCAGCGTGACCTTGTTGATGCTAAGAAGCTGGGGCTGCAGCCTGGGCCTCCAGTGTATTCCTTTTTCTACTTTAAAAATCCCCTGGTCTTGAGGTATTTTGCGGCGACCGCCCTGGCGTCCAGACCTTCCACCTGAATTCTGGCGTTCAGGGTCTGCAGCGTCATGATATCGAGGGACTCAAACACCGGTTTCAGGATTTTTTCGATTTCCGGATATTTATTCAGGACTTCCATGCGTATGATAGGGGCCGGTTCGTAAACAGGCTGCACACCTTTGGTATCCTCAAGGACCAAAAGGCCAAGGGCGGCCAATTGACCGTCCGTACCGTATGCCATGGCGAAGTTGACACCGTCGACCCCTGTTGCCGCAGCTTTTTCGGTCTGTGCGGTATTGCCTCCGGAAAGGGTAAGAAGTTGGTCCTTTCGAAGTTTGAATCCGTAAGCCTTCTGGAAGGCCGGAAGGGCTGCGGCGCTGTTAACGAACTCCTCGGAACCGGCAAGCTTGATCCTTCCCCCTGAGTTGACATATCTCGCCAGATCCTCGAGGGAGAAAAGCTTTTCCTTCTTTGCCAGGTCCTTTCTTACTGCTATGGCCCAGGTGTTGTTGGCAGGGGCAGGGGTCAGCCACACGATGTCGTTCTTCTCCTTGTCCAGTTCCCTGACCTTCCAGTAGCCTTTCTCGGCATCTTTCCAGACAGGGGAGTCGGCCAGGTTGAAAAAGAAGGCGCCGTTGCCGGTATACTCGGGATAAATGTCTATCTGGCCCGATGTGATCGCCTTGCGAACCATGGGTGTAGGGCCGAATTCGGTCCTGTTCTCGGTAGCGATGCCGTTTTCCTCCAGCATGAGAAGGATCATATTGCCCAAGAGAGCGCCTTCCGTATCGATCTTGGAGGCGACTACCACCTTGTCACCGGCGAGGGCCGGAACGGCCAGCATTATCGCCAAGGTCAAGATCAACAGCACGGTTAGAAACTTTTTCATGGTTACCTCCTTTTGGTTAAACAGAGTCCAGAGTTTAGAGTCCAGAGTCCAGAGAAAAGAAAAAGGCTCAAGGTCCAATGTTGACATGGTCGCAAAAAGTCCATTTATGGTTTTTTACTCCATTGCAAGCGGAAAGTGTCATTTTCACTTTCCTTCCAGCCTTATCCACATTCTTCGTTTTGTTCCACGCGTCACCGGGTTTACTCTTCCCCTTTGGACACTGGACTCTGGACTGGTAAACGTCCCGAAAGGGACGTTTACCCTCCCAGCAGCCCCTTCTTCAGATGCTTGTCGAAAGGTTTTTCTCCGAACCACACCTTGAAGAGGGCCTTCATGAAGTCCCTCCCCTCGATGAACCCCTTATCTTCTCCCGACAGGAATATTGATGTGCCCTTGCCGGGTTCGTAGGTGTAGATGAACTGAGCATCCTTTACCGCCGGTTTGGTAAAAAGGGAGATGAAATGATCGATCTTGCGGTTCAGTTCCTCTGATCGCTCGGGAGTGTTTTCATCAATTTTTTCCCTGTATTCCTTCTGGAGTTTTTTCGTGCTGACCTTCTTGTATTTCCAGTGGACAACAAGACGTTTGACCTGATCCGAGTCGATCACTTCATCGGCCTGCTGAAGAGGGGTTTCCATATACAGGCCGGAAACGTAGATTTTTATGAACAGCACTTTCCTCAGACCCTGACCGACAAGGGCGCAATCCTTCCCGGCGATATTCACGGAATCGGGCATGGAAATGCCCGCCAACTCGGCGGCCGTTGCTATCTTCGGGGTGGCCGTAATCGTAGCTGCCGTGAGACATAAAATGGCGAAAACAATAACAGAGGTTCGATAACGCATATTGCTCCTCCTCAGGATTCAGTGGATCTGTTGTGCCTTTTCTCAAGGCTTTTGGCCGCCTGCCAGAACCTTTCCATCTCCTCGACATCCATGCCGTCAAGCGGTCGGTTTTTCTCCAGGGCCATCATCTCCATCACCTGAAACCTCCGTTGAAATTTTTCAATTGATAGCTCAAGGGCCTCCTCGGGGTGAATCTCCAGAAAACGGGCCAGGTTAACGGCCATGAATAGAAGGTCCCCGACCTCTTCAGTCACTGCCGTCTTGTCCCCGGCCCCAAGGGCGGTTTGAACCTCCCCGATCTCCTCATCGAGCTTTTCGAATAGTTGGGAAACCTCCTCCCAATCAAAACCGTATGCTGCAGCCTGTTCCTGGAGCCTCATGGCCCGGTGCAGAATGGGGGAGGCGCGATGCCTTTTCCGGATATCCCTGCCCTCTTTGTCTGCCTTGATGCGTTCCCAATGCTGGAGGGCTTCTTCCTCATCGATCGCGGTTTCTTCTCCAAAGACATGGGGATGCCGGCGAATGATCTTGTCGGTAATCCCTTGTGCGATATCGTTGAAGTTAAAGAGCCCTGTCTCACCGGCTATCTGGGCCTGGAGAACAACCTGAAGCAGAAGATCCCCGAGTTCCTCACAAATTTCATCGGGGTCGCCTCCCTGGATGGCATCCACCAGCTCATAGGCTTCCTCAATGATGTAGGGTGTCAGGGATGCGGGGGTCTGTTTCCGGTCCCACGGACACCCATCCACTCCTCGGAGCTGTGCAATGATCGCCTGTAGCTCGTTTATCGCCGGCTTTTTATTTGCCTTCACGTTGCTCATCGGATGTCCTGTGATGCAGGGTTGTCATGGGGCTACGCCGTCTGGTGGACCGATTTTAACCAGTATGCCAACCGCGGGTGAGGAAAACAATGGAGAATATGGAAATAAACGTAAAAGGGGGGGAAGATGGTGTTCGGGGGGAGTAATTTGGTATACTACGACAATGCACTGAGGTTTGAGGTTTGAGGTTAAAATCCAGGCGCCAGGTCCCAGGTGTCCGGCGCCGAGTTTTACCCTGCCGAGCACACAGGGCAAGGATGTGACGCTCAGTGACTTCTGGCCTCACGGAAGGGTAGCTTTGTCATACAATGTTCTTCGGTCCGAAGGGATAGCGGAGAGGGCCATATTCGTTATCGATAAGGATGGTATTATTCGATATATGGAGGTTCACGATATCAATTAAGATCCCGGAATGAACGCTGTTCTTAATACTTTGGAGGAGATTGAGGGGAAGTAGTGGTACTTGCAAGCATCCTGATTTAATTGGTATATTCCACGACGTATTCCGATGGACTCGCTGAAGTCCATCCGGCAGGATTCACTCTGAATGGGAGGTATGGATATGTCCGAGGAAACCGACGACGGCAAAAAGTTCAAGGTCGAGGACCGGAGAACTTCCCACGGAGGAAAAGATGGCTCCAGTGGGGAAACCGCAGAGGTAGACAGCGGGAAGGAAACGCCCGGGGCCCCTGAAGAACGGGAACCCGATGCAGGGGGAAGCGATGCGCCAGGTGACAGAACGCCCAGGGTTGACTTCTCCACTTTTATCTTTTCCCTTTTCAGCTCGGCCCTCATCCAGATGGGGGAGATGCCTGATCCCGTCAATGGCAAGCAGGACCAGAATCTGGAAGCAGCGAAACAGACGATTGACATTCTCGATATTCTGAAGGAGAAGACGAAGGGAAACCTTGAGGAGGAGGAGGTGCAATTTTTTGAGAACGCCTCGGCCGAGTTGAAATGGAAATACTTGAATGCCGTCAAGGAGAAAAGGTGAGATCCCCATTTTGAGAACGGTTGCCGTCTGTTTTCTTCTGGCTCTCATCCTTGTGGCTGTTTTCCCCATTACGGCGGTTGCGGTCGAGGTGAGCGAGCTGACGGTCGATTTTCCCCTGGCCGATGTGCTTGATATGTCCCAGGCGATCAGTGAAGGGCTTTCCCCCGGCGGGTCTTCCGGGGGTCCTCCCGTGGGTGTTCGCGCGCCGTGGGAGGGTGATTGGTTTGCCTACCGTCAGAATGCCGTCAGGGGAAACCTGACGGAGGCGAAGAAAAACCTTGCCAAAATTGTCGGCTATCGTGTTCAAACCGGTATTCCCGATCTCTACCTTCCTGCCGCGGCCATCCTTTTGGAAGCGTCTCAGGCCGTGGAGCAATCCCGATACAAGGATGCACTGGAACTGATTGATTATGCCGGGAAACTCGCCCCGGATTACCCCCAGTCATTTTTTCTGAGAGCAAATACCATATGGCGACAGAGCCGGCTGCGCGTCCTCGCCTCCCTTGACGCTATTCTGGAAGGATGGGGTGCATTCTTCCAGGATTTTCGTTCCCTGTTTCCATGGGTTACAGGGTTGATGCTGTGGATTCTCGCCAGCGTGTCGATCGCTTCCATCGTGACGATTTTTCTGTTTTCGATCCGCGTATTCCCGCGGGCTGCCCATGATCTATCCCACATAGTCCGGGTTCCCCAGTGGGTCTGGTACATCATTATTCCCGTTCTTCTCGGGCTTCTGCTGCTTACCGGCATGGTTTTCATCATGTGGGTAATCCTGGTGGGCGTCCTTCTGGTGGCCCATCTCAATTCAGGCGAACGCGTGGCCGTAGCCCTTACGATTTTCCTTCTCATCTCCCTGCCGTTGTTTGTGCATGTCCTTGCACTGAACAACGCTTTTTATGGCGGAGGAAGCGGCCTTACCGTCTACACCGCACAGATGAGCGGGGAAGGAATCAGGACCATAGATGAACTCCACAAACTGCGTGTTCAGGATCCTGATAATGTGCGGGTCCTTTCCACCCTTGCCATTGTTCTAAAACGGGGGGAAAGGGTCCGGGAGGCAGAATCCCTCCTGAGGCAGGCGCTGGAAAAAGATCCGGAGTCACCCTCTGTCCTCAACAACCTGGCCAACGTGCTGATGGGATCCGGGAGGTTTACCGATTCCATTGATCTTTACAAAAGGGCGCTCCGATACAGCGATGACCCCCGCATCCATTACAACCTCAGCCAGGCGCTTCGCGAAAGCCTCCAGTTGGATGAGGGTGAAGAGGAATTTAGAAAAGCCCAGGAAATGGACCCTGAACTCGCCGGCAGCCTTGTAACCGGTCAACCTGGAGAGAGGCACAGGATCACCATGGATATTTCCGGCAGTCTCATGGAATATCTTAAGGGCGCTGCCAAGCTTTCTCCCGACGGGATCAGGTGGAGGGAGGACCTCTGGTCGGATCTTATCCCGGGACTACCCTTCGCTTTTTCATGGTTTGTGTTTCCCATGGCGGCCCTTCTTGTCCTCGCCGGTTGGCCGCTTGCAAGCCGACTGCCCACCGCCGGGCGGTGCAGACAGTGCGGCAGGCTTCACTGTCCGAAATGCAGCGAGTCGAGCGATGAATCCTTCTGCTCACAGTGCAGGCAGATTTTCAAGATCAGGACCGGTATTGATCCCGCCAGGAGAGTCAGAAAAATGATGCAAATAATGCGCTTCAAGAGGAAAAGGGCGCTCCTTGCGAGGTTTTCAACCGTTCTGTTCCCGGGGACGGGCCACTTCCTGCTTGGCGCCGGTTGGCAGTCTGTGCTCATGATTATCCTCACCACCTGTTTCTGGGCCAAGTGGGTTCTTTGGTATGGGTTGTACAGGGACACGACACACCTGGCATTCCAGACGGGATCCGGGGCCAGAATCCTGTTTGTTGCCTTTTTTGTCGTCTACTACCTCGCGGCCCTGTACAGTGTCGGCCGAAAGCTGGAGAGGGCTTAGGGTTATGGCGCTCAAGGGCACTCTCAAGGATTTCGGTCTCTCCGATATTTTTCAGCTTATTTCCCATCAGAGAAAGACGGGGATCCTCCACCTGGAGGACAAAGGGAAGAGGGTTGCCGTAACCTTCGACCTGGGAAAAGTTGTGAATGCCGAATCCGGAACCGCAAAGACCCTTGCCAAAGAGAGGATTGGAGATATTCTTCTCAAATCCGGCCTGGTTGACCGAATGCAACTCGATGACGTCCTCCAGGAACAGGTACGGACCATGAAGAAACTCGGCAATATCATCCAGGAAAAGGGATACATTACTCCCGAACAGTTTAAAGCGGTCCTGACCTTTCAGATCAGGGAAACCCTATTCAAAATATTCCAGTGGACAAGCGGAAACTACCGTTTTGAAGGAGGGAACGTCAGTTACGACACGCAACTGTTGACCCCCCTGGCGGCGGAATTTGTGCTCATGGAGGCAGCTCGAATAATCGATGAATGGCCTGGCATCAAGGGGAAGATTCCCTCGTTGGACATGGTGTTCACCAGGCTTCCGGAGGCAGAGGATAAGATTCTCAGAAGATCTCAGATGAGTGCTCAGGTAAAAGAGGATATGTCCGATATCGACATTTTCGGAGAGGAAAAGCCCAAACCGTACGATGGGGATAAAACCCTGCTCACCGCCGACCAGGAGATGGTTTTTGATCTCATCGATGGCCAATGGACGGTTGGTGATATTGCATATAGATCACTTCTAGGTGATTTTGAGGCCGCCAGGAGCGTTGTTGACCTCCTTGGGTTCGGTCTTGTCAAGCCCGTCAAGACGCCTGCGTCAACGCCCAGGGCTATCGAAAAAGAGGGAAAGGGGCAGGCGGGAAAAAGGCTTTTTCCCATGTTCATGACATTTGCGGTGCTTTCCGGCGTGCTCTTTGCCGCTTTTTCGGTCTTGAGCATTTCCGGCTACCGTCTTCTTCTCTTCTCAAGGATGACATCCGAAAAAGCTGTGATGATAAGAAGGTCCGTCAGCGAGGCACAGACATTACGCCTGAATCTCGCCATGCATGTCTACCGGCTTGAAAAGGGGGTTTATCCCGCGGCTGTCGGAGACCTTGTCCAAAGCGAATTCATTTTGCCATCGGACGCTACCTATCCCTTCGCCCAACCCTACACCGTGAGGGCATCTGAAAACGGTCCGGTTATCGAGTCGCCGGAAGATTGATGACTTAGAGGTTTACTGGTGAAAAGGGCTCTTAAACTGGATAATGAACATCAGGCCCGTGTGCTGACCGGGGACCTGGACAGCAACCTGAAAACCATCGAAAGTCTCACCGGGGTTCGCGTCGGCATCCGTGGGGAGAAGGTCTTTCTGGAAGGGCCGGCTGAAAAAGTTGATGAGGTGGAAAGGGTAATCCGCGATATTCTGAGCACCGTTGATCGGGGGGCCAGGATTACACGCGAGGAGCTTGAGGGATTGTTCGGGCAGGTTGCGGATGGTGAAAAACCTGAACTATCGGAGCTAATGTCCCAGACGATCATTATTTCTCCCCGTAAATCGATCGTGCCGAGGAGTGTCAATCAAAGGTTTTACCTCAAGAAGATACGGGAAGACGATATCGTTTTTGGTGTAGGGCCTGCAGGAACCGGTAAGACCTACCTGGCCATGGCTGCGGCGGTTCTCGCCCTTGTGAGAAAGGAAGTAAGCAGAATTATCCTTGCCAGACCGGCGGTTGAGGCCGGTGAAAAACTTGGATTTCTTCCTGGAGATATTTACGAGAAGGTCAACCCCTACCTCAGACCTTTATACGATGCCCTCTTTGAGATGCTCAGCTCCGAGAAGGCGCTGAAACTCATCGACAGGGGGGTTATTGAAATAGCCCCTCTGGCTTTCATGCGCGGCCGAACCCTTAACGATTCTTTCGTAATTCTTGATGAAGCCCAGAATTCAACCACCGAACAGATGAAGATGTTCCTGACGCGCCTGGGGTTTGATTCCAAGGCTGTCATAACGGGGGATATAACACAGATCGATCTTCCGGTTAGATCCTCCTCAGGCCTGGTGGAAGTTTTGGAAATACTCCAGGGTATCGAAGGGATCAGTTTTGTGAACTTCGATGAAGGTGACGTAGTCCGGCACCCGCTTGTTCAGCAGGTCATAAGAGCATACGAGAAAAGGGGGCTATGACATGCCCAAATCGCAGGCGCCTGCAAAAGAGGGAAAACGGTCCGGATCGGGGCTCGGGTTCTTCAGGGTAAAGTGGTTGTTGGAATGGGACCGGGATGTCCAGTGGTCTGTCCTGTTCTGGGTTACCGTTTTGCTTATCACCTACATCCTCATACCTTTCCGACAGCCGCGGAACGCGGATTACCAGGTAGGTGACATAGCGAAAAGCGACATCAAGGCGTCCAAGTCGATTCTCGTGGTGGATGAGGCCTCCACTCAGGCAAGAAGACTGGAGGCTGAGGCATCGGTCCTCGCTGTCTACGATTTCGATCGCAAGCAGGACCTGGAGACAACCAATAAAATTAAACTTTTTTTCCAGAAGATGCGGAACCTCATCACGGATCAGCAGAACGTGGAAGAGGAACTGATAAGAAGGTACCGTAACGCCCCGAAGGATTCGAGGCCGCAGATTCAAGAGGAGCTCGACCTGTTCAGGAAACAGGCTGAGGAGGCCAGGAAAGGACCTGTTGGGAAATTCATTGAATCCATGTCAATCGGGGTCTCTCTGGAACAGATGGCCCCCCTTCTTAAGGATGGGTTCAGCGAGAGAAGCCAGAAAATCCTGTTGGAGTCCCTGCAGCCTATCCGCGGGATGGGGATCGTTTCAAACAGGGAGCTTCTTCTCAAAGAGCGGGGCAGAGGGGTAACGGTCAGGACGCTGGATGCGGTCAGGCAGGAGATGGTTCTGGACGATTTTGCCAGCATCCTCTCTCAAAAAGCCGCAAGAGCCCGGGTAAAAAAGGTGTTTTCCTCCGTTAAGTGGACCAGACAGGAACTTAAGCTCAGGAAGCTTCTTGAGGCTCTGGCACAGGATCTGGTGCGCCCCAACTTTACTTTCAACCGCTCCGCAACCGAGTCGCGCAAGGCCAAGGCGGTCGCAGAGGCGAAACCGGTCTACCTTCAGGTGAAACGTGGAGAGGTCATTGTCCGGGCCGGTGATCCCCTGTCCGACGAAAAAATTGTCAAGATCCACGCACTGAGTCACTCCGGCCCCAACCAGGGGCGGCTGACACTTATTCTTGGACTTTTTATCCTGGTGGCCATTGTCCTTTTTGTCTTCTTCCGAATCCTTTCGCGGGTCGATCGGAAGGTGGCAATGGATATGCAAAGCCTCGTGATCCTTGTGGTAATTATTGTCCTGCAGATGATTTTGATAAAAGGTTCCCTTGCTTTCGTCCAGGCGCTTGCCACCACTTATACCGGTCTGACCCTGGCGACCTTAACGCTCGTAGTGCCGTTTTCCGCAGGAGCGATGATTGCCGCAACGCTTTTTCCTGTGAGCGTGGGCTTCGTAGTCGCCGGTGTCACATCCATTTTTTCCGGTCTGCTGACAGAATGGAGCCTGATGACCTTCCTGTATTCATTCATCGGCGGGGTGGTCGCATCCTTCAGTGTTATTCACTGCCGTCAAAGGTCGTCACTCGTCAAGGCCGGCCTCGCAGTAGGAGGGGCAAGCGTTCTTCTTGCTCTCGTCAACGCACTCAAGGACGGTGGGCTTTTTAACATCGGAACCCTCTGGCATTTGCCCTTCGCTCTGGGAGGCGGAATTGTTGCCGCTCTCATTGTCTCCCTTGCCCTCCCCGTTATGGAATCGGGTTTCCGGGTGGCTACCGACATGAAGCTCATGGAACTCGCAAACCTCAATCAGCCCATTCTCAAGAAGATGATCCTGAGAGCCCCGGGAAGTTACCATCACAGCGTTCTTGTT
This sequence comes from bacterium BMS3Abin14, assembly GCA_002897695.1. Classification (NCBI taxonomy): domain Bacteria; species bacterium BMS3Abin14. The sequence continues at coordinate 48,641 of BDTG01000027.1, read as the reverse complement.
GGGTCGCTGGCGGAAGCCGCCGCTGAGGAGATCGGGGCCAATCCGCTTCTGACCAAGGTTGCTGCCCTGTATCATGATGTGGGCAAGATTAATAAACCCGAATATTTTGTGGAAAATCAGGAAAGCCGGGGCAATCGCCATGAAAAACTTTCACCCAGCATGAGCGCCCTGATCCTCACCGCCCACGTAAAGGACGGCATGGAGGTTGCGCGGGAACAACACCTCCCCAGGAGGATAGTGGATATCATCAAACAGCATCACGGCACCCGCCTGATAACCTTCTTTTTCAATAAGGCCAAGGAGAAGGAGGACCCATCCGTCCAGACCGTGGATGAAAGGGATTTTCGCTATTTTGGCCCCAAGCCGCAAAGCCGCGAGGCGGCGCTTATAATGCTGGCCGACGCCGTTGAGGCTGCCTCCAAGGTCCTGACTGATCCCACCCCCGCCAGGATTCGCGGACTGGTCCAGAAGATTATCAACGATGTCTTCATTGATGGGCAACTGGATGAATCAGACCTGACCCTCAGGGACCTTCATCAGATTGCCAAAAGCTTTACCAGGACAATTACCGGAATTTTCCATCACAGGATTGACTATCCGGACCTTCGGGCCAACGCTGAGGAAAAGGATGACAAAAAAAGAAGAAAGACCAACGGTTCTGACAGGGAGCAAAACCACCGGGTCGAAACCGCACATGAGGATGCTGAAGACCCTGGCCTCCATAATATTAAAAGACTTGGGCAGACTTGATGGAGAACTAAGCCTCTATTTAACCGATGATGCACAGATCAGGGAGCTTAACCGGGAATACCGTGGTATCGACAGTGCGACTGATGTCCTGTCCTTTTCCCAGCAGGAAGGCGAGACCCTGCCCTTCGAAGGAGCGCCGTGCCTTCTCGGGGACGTGGTGATCTCAATGGATCGTGCCAAAAAGCAGGCGCGTGAGTTCGGAACGGAACTGGATGCGGAACTTCGAAGGCTGTTGACCCATGGCGTTCTCCACCTTCTCGGATATGACCATGAGGGCAGCGAGGAAGAGGCGGATGCCATGAGAAAGATGGAAGACAGATATGTCCCCTGAACCGTACCCCACCGACATTATGGTCCGACCGTGCTGAGGCGGATTGCCATGCAGTTGAAAACATTCGGGCGAAGGCTTTTCGGCCTGCACGTCACGGAGGAGGAGATTCAGAACCTCATCGAGGAAGGCGAACAGGAGGGGGTGATCAACAGGGACGAACACGCCATGATTGATGCCGTCCTGGATCTCGATGAAACGCGGGTGCGGGAGGTTATGGTCCCCAGAACCGATATCGTATCCATTGAGAAGGATTTGCCCCTCAAACAGGTTCTTGAGACGATTATCACCGCGGGCCACAGTCGAATCCCGGTTTATGATGGAGATATCGATCACATCCTTGGGATCCTCTACGCGAAGGATCTTCTCAAGTACTGGGGCAGCACACCCGACGAAGTCAACCTTGGGAGTATCTTTCATAAGGCCTATTTTATCCCGGAGGGAAAGACGATCGGGGATCTTTTAAAGGAGTTCAAGTCCAGGAGGGTTCACATGGCCGTGGCGGTCGACGAGTACGGCGGGACTGCCGGCCTCATTACCATTGAGGATATCCTTGAAGAGATAGTCGGGGATATCCAGGATGAGTACGACACAGAGGAACAGCTCTCTTTTTCCAAACTGGATGAGGGAAAGTATATTTTCGACGCGCGGTTTCACATTGAGGATTTCGAGAACGAAGTGGGTGTGTCCCTTACAAGGGGTGATTACGATACCTTGGGCGGGTTTGTAAGCCATACTATGGGACATGTGCCCGTGCGTGGAGAGCAGTGTGATGTGGGTTCCCTCCGTTTTTCAATTGAGGAGGCCGATGCCAGAAAGGTCACCAGGATACTGGTGACAAAGTCGCAAAGCGGAGATTTTGAAAAATAATGAGGGTCGGGCCCCTTGCCGGAATTCTTGCATCATCAGCGTTGTTGGTCCTGACCTTCCCGGGGCCGGACATGGGATGGCTGGCTCCGGTTGCGTTGGTTCCCCTTTTTTTCTCCGTTCGGTTTCAGGGCGCCGGTCGCGCTTTTTTTTACGGGTGGCTGGCGGGGTTGATCTGGTTTTTCGTTTCCCTTAACTGGATATCCCGGACTCTTTCCCGTTATGGTGGATTTTCCTTTCCACTGAGTCAATTGCCCATCGTTCTTATGGCCGCTATTCTGGCCCTGTACCCCGGAGCGTTTACAGCGGTTGTTCCTCTTGTCAAAAGGGCAGGGGGCCCGTGGCCTGCGATCGTCCTTCCCTCGGTATGGGTGCTTACGGAGGTGGCCCGCTCCCGATTCCCGGCCCCCTTCCCATGGCTTATTCTCGGTTCCGGGTTCTGGAGGACATCGCTGATTCTTCCTCTCTACGGTGTGGTGGGTGTCTTCGGGGTATCCTTCCTGAGCGTTCTTGCGGGCGTTGTCCTGCTGGAGGCCATTGAATCCGTAGTGGATGGAAACCGGCGAAGGCTGCTGACAAGAGTCGCCGTTTTACTGGTGTTGGCCATCGCGGCGCTTCTCCCGGGGTATTTTTCGGGGGACGAAGGAGCTTGGCGCCCGATTACGGTCAGTGTTGTTCAGGGCGACTTCCCGCAGGAAATAAAATGGGAAGGGTCAATGAAGGAGAATATCCTGGACACATACCTTGGTCTTTCAGCCGGTGCAGCCCTCAGTGGATCCGATCTTATTGTATGGCCCGAGGCCGCTGTAACATTTTATTATCAGACTGAGATGGATCTTGCTGACAGGATCCGTAATTTTACCAGGAAGGAAAATGTCGACCTCGTTTTCGGCAGTCCTGCTTTCGCCATAAGGGATGGGAAAGTAATCTATCTAAACCGCGCATACCATGTCGAGCCTGACGGTGGTGAGGAATGGTACGACAAGATCAAGCTCGTGCCATTCGGGGAATATATTCCATTCCATCGCGTCCTGGGCTTTCTGGAGAAGATGGTCCCCGGGGCTGGGGAATTCGCTTCGGGTGGCATGAAGGGGCCTTTCACTACGCCTGTTCCGGCTGGAACCCTGATCTGTTTTGAATCCACGTTTCCCTATCTGGCCCGTGAGGAGGTTCGCCGTGGGGCTGGAATTCTTCTGAATTTAACCAACGATGCCTGGTTTGGAAAAACATGGGGGCCGCGACAGCATCTCGCGGCATCTGCCGTAAGGGCGGCCGAAAATGGCGTCCCACTTATCAGGGCAGCCAATACGGGTATCTCGGCGATTTTTGATAGAAAAGGGCGCATGGTCAAGTCCATTGGCCTTTTTCAGAGGGGAACCATTACCGCCACGCTGGAAACGGGCGGGAAGAGGACCTTTTATAATCGGTCTGGCGACCTGATTGTCTATATTTCCGCCTTTGTGATATTATTATTTGCTTTAAGAAAACTATCAGTGACAAGGAGAAGACCATGGAAAATCTGGAAGGATTCAAACTCGCCATAGGCAATGCAGCGGAAAAGCTGGACTCCTTCGGGAGGCATCTTTGACCTGGCTGGAAAGGCATCCAGGCTGAAGCAGCTCGAGAAAGATACCATCGACCCGGATTTCTGGAAGGACCAGGAGAGTGCACAGGTAAAGACCAGAGAGATCAGCCGGCTCAGGAGGGAAATCGACAGATCCGGACGCATCAGGGGAATGCTTGATGATCTTGGCGCCGCCGCCGAACTTATGGAAGAGGACAAGGAGGGATGCCCCGCTCTCCTGAAAGAGTACATTCCCCTCCTTGAGGACGCGGAAAAAGCCCTCTCTGAGCTGGAGTTTGAGTCGCTCCTCGGTGATGAGGCGGATTCGAGGAATGCGCTGTTGACCATCAACCCGGGCGCCGGCGGAGTCGAGTCGCAGGATTGGGCGCAGACCCTCTTCCGCATGTACGTCCGATGGGTTGAGCGCAGGGGGTTCGTCTCGGAAATACTCGACCTTCAGGCTGCTGAGGAGGCAGGGATAAAAAGCGCCACCATCGCAGTTGAAGGAGACTACGCTTTCGGTTATCTGAAGGCGGAAATCGGGGTTCATCGTCTGGTTCGCATCTCCCCGTTCGATGCCAATAAACGGCGGCATACCTCTTTTGCCTCGGTCTTCGTTTACCCTGAGGTTGAGGATGACATGGAAGTGGAAATTGAGGAGAAGGATCTTCGGATAGACACCTACAGGTCCAGTGGAGCCGGGGGGCAGCATGTCAATGTGACGGACTCGGCCGTCAGGATCACCCATCTTCCGACAGGGATTGTCGTTACCTGCCAGAACGAGAGGTCGCAGCACAAAAACAGGGCCACCGCCATGCGAATCCTCCGTGCAAGGCTCTTTGAGCGGGCCAAGCGTGAAAGGGATGAGAAGTTTGCAAAGCTTCAGGAAGGGAAAAAAGAGATCGCCTGGGGCAGCCAGATACGAAGCTACGTTCTTCACCCGTACAGGATGGTCAAGGATCACAGGACAGGTTACGAGTCCGGTAACGCCGATGCGGTCCTGGATGGCGATCTGGATGGATTTATCCACGCCTACCTGATGGAGACACTCGGGTGACGCAGGCCGCGGTTGACAGATTTTTCATGAAACGGGCGTTGAGGCTTGCGGCGAAAGGGGTTGGAACAACGCACCCCAACCCCATGGTCGGGGCTGTGCTGGTGAGCGGCGGCAGTGTCATTGGAGAGGGGTGGCACGAGCTTCCGGGCAAGCCGCATGCCGAGGTCCTTTCCATCGACCGGGCCGGCCGCCGGGCAGCGGGAGCTACCATGTATGTAAACCTGGAGCCGTGCAGCCATTATGGCCGGACACCGCCGTGTACGGACCGAATAATCCAGGCCGGCATCAGCCGATTGGTCGCCGGTTGCCGGGATCCGAACCCCGATGTCAACGGCAAAGGTTTTGAAACTCTGGAAAGGGCTGGAATCGAGGTTTCTGAGGGCCTTCTCGATGAGGAAGCCCGGGAACTCAACAGGGCTTTTTTTCATTACGTGGCAAATGGCATCCCCTACGTAACCCTTAAAACCGCCATGTCCCTGGACGGCAGGATCGCCACTTCCTCTGGAGAGTCGCGGTGGATCACCGGAAAGGGATCGAGAAGGGCCGCTCACCGTCTACGTTCCAATGCCGATGCTGTTCTCGTGGGCGTAGGGACCGTTCTTGTCGATAACCCGGAGTTGACGGTTCGGGCCGTCAGGTCGAAGGTCTTGCCGTGGAGGATCATCCTGGACCCCTCCCTGAGGACACCTCTTACATCCAGGGTGGTCGTCAGGGGGGAGGATGGGAAAACCATAATTGTTGTAGACGAGAGGATCGCGGAAAAGCGGGCGAAGGCATTCACCGACGTGGGGACAAGATTGATGATGCTCCCCACTGAGGGCGGGCTTTTTTCCTGGCCATCTTTGGGGAAACGCCTCGTTGGAGAGGGGATAATTCATCTGATGGTGGAGGGCGGAGGAAAGACCGCCGCATGGTTTGTCGGAGAAGGTGCAGTGTGTCGGATCGAGGCCTTCGTTGCACCCGTTATGATCGGTTCGGAGGGTGTCGCCGCTATGGGTCCTCTTGCTCTCGAAGCGCTTGGGGATGCCGCGAGGTTCGATGTAGTTCGCTGCCGCAGGGTCGGGGGAGATGTCCGCATCACTGCCGACAGGTGCTTATAATGCATTAGTGCATAAGTGCACTGGTGCACAGGAGTTTAGAGATGTTTACTGGAATTATTGAAGAAAAAGGCAAGATATCGGGCATGGACCGCGTGGACGGCGGAGCCAGGATGGAAGTCCGCTGCTCCCTCGTTCTGGGAGGCACCGGGCCTGGAGACAGTATTGCGGTGGATGGGGTGTGTCTGACGGTCGAGGGCCGGGCCGATGATCGGTTCGCCTGTTTTCTCTCCAACGAGACCCTCAAGCAGACCACCTTCGGTTCGGCGCGGATCGGAAAGACAGTCAACCTGGAGCGTGCGCTCTCCTTTGGTGGCCGGATCGGCGGTCATCTTGTGGCAGGTCACGTTGAGGCCAAAGGACGCATCCAGGTCCTGAAGCGCACCGGAGCAGCCTTCGATCTTGAGATTCTTTTTCCGCAGGATTTTACCCCATATGCCCTACCCAAAGCCTCCGTCGCCGTGGACGGTGTGAGCCTTACAATAGTTAACCGATGGAAGGACCGGTTTTCGGCGGCCATCATCCCGGAAACCGTTGAAAAAACGACCTTAGGATTGAAAAGCCAGGGTGACTCTGTTAACTTGGAGCCGGACCTCATACTGAAGTATGTAAGGTCTGCGGTCAGTTCTGTGGTTAAGAGCGAAAGCGCTCCGGGGCTCACCCTGGAGAAGCTGTTGAGCTCCGGATTTATTTCAGAGTAGGGAGATGTTATGCCTGTTTCCACCGTTGAGGATGCCATCGAGGATGTCAGCGCCGGCAGACTGATAATACTGGTCGATGATGAGGAGCGGGAAAATGAGGGGGATTTCATGGTGGCGGCCGAAATGGTCACGCCTGAGGTCATCAATTTCATGGCTCTTCACGGCCGTGGGCTTATCTGCCTGACGCTGACTGAGGAAAAATGCGAGCAGTTGAACCTTCCTCAAATGGTCCCTGACAACACGGCCAAGTATGGGACGGCCTTTACTGTTTCCATCGAGGCCAGACAGGGTGTGTCCACCGGCATCTCCGCGAGTGACAGAGCACACACTGTACGGACAGTCATCAATGATGCCTGCAGGCCGGAGGACCTGGCCAAACCGGGCCACGTTTTCCCCATAAGGGCCAGAAAGGGAGGGGTCCTCGTGAGGGCGGGGCAGACCGAGGGCTCCGTGGATCTTGCACGCCTCGCCGGGTCCAAACCCGCAGGCGTAATTTGCGAGATCATGAATGAGGATGGAACCATGGCGAGGATGCCCCAATTGAGGGTCGTTGCCAAGCGTTTCGGGCTCAAGATTGTTACTATCGAGGACCTGGTAAAATACCGGATGCGGCATGAGCGGCTTGTCGAAAGGGTCGCGATTACACGTCTTCCCACCCGTTTCGGTGACTTTACCGCCCACGGCTTTCGAAACGCGGTTGACGGTCAGGAGCACATGGCTCTTGTGCTAGGCGAGATAACACCGGATTCACCCACACTGGTGAGGGTACATTCCGAATGCCTTACCGGTGATGTTTTTCATTCCCTGCGATGCGATTGCGGCGAACAGATGGAAAGCGCCCTCAAAATGATCAGGGAAGAGGGGAAAGGGGTGTTCCTCTACATGAGCCAGGAGGGCCGTGGTATCGGGCTGGCCAACAAGCTGAAGGCCTATCAGCTCCAGGATGAAGGTAGAGATACGGTGGAGGCCAATCTTGAACTGGGATTTGCGCCGGACCTTCGTGATTACGGTATTGGAGCCCAGATCCTCGTTGCCGTGGGGGTGGGTGAAATCAGGCTCCTGACCAACAATCCCAAGAAGATCGTGGGTCTTGAGGGCTACGGTCTTCAGGTCGTGGAGCGGATTCCCCTCGAAGTGGCGGCCCGGGATGAAAACCTTCGCTATCTCCAGACGAAAAAAACCAAGATGGGCCATCTTCTGAGAAAGGTTTAATCACCCTCTTGAAAGGGAGGATATCTATGGGCGGATACAGGACGATACAGGGAAAGCTGGATGCTAATGGGCTTAAGGTTGCAGTCATTGCTTCCAGGTTTAACGACTTTATTACGGACAGATTGATCAACGGCGCCATCGACTGCCTCCTCCGGCATGGCGCCGGGGAGGACGATATCACCGTCTACAGGGTGCCGGGTTCCTTCGAGATACCCGTGATCGCCAGGAGGGTTGTCGAGACGGCAGATGTGGATGCGGTAGTCTGCGTTGGCGCCGTCATACGTGGGCAGACGCCTCATTTTGATTTTATCGCCGCTGAGGTGACCAAAGGGATAGCCCAGGTATCCATGGCATCCGGGGTGCCTGTAACGTTCGGAGTTATTACCGCCGACAGCCTTGAACAGGCCGTGGATCGTGCAGGCGCCAAAGCCGGAAACAAGGGCTACGAGGCTGCCGCGGGGGCCATAGAGATGGCCAACCTTCTCCGGCAATTCTGATCGTATCTGATGGGCAGTCGTCGCAGGGCAAGGGAGATTGCCCTTCAAATCCTCTATCGATTGGACGCGAATCCGTGCGATCCGGATCTGGCGTGTGAGGAGATGGAGGGGTTGAGTAGCATGGAACCCGACGCACGGGCCTTTGCCAGAGATCTGGTTATTGGGACCATGGGCAGTCTGGAAGAGATCGACCGGACTATTTCGTCTGCATCATTGAAATGGGACATGAAACGGATGGCAGCTGTCGACAGGAACCTATTGAGGCTGGCAAGCTTTGAACTCATGTTTCAAAGGGAGACCCCCGCCCGCGTGGTACTTAACGAAGCCATTGAGATGGCTAAAAGCTTCGGTGGAGAGGAATCGGGTGGATTCATAAATGGGATACTCGATCGAGTCAGGTACGATATGGGTAGACAGGACTGAATGGAAGTTCATCTGCGGGGCGGCGAACCCCTGAAATACCGCGGAGACGTCATCCTCCTTGGGCACTTTTCGAATGTGCTGCCTCTGAGGGGGACCGTCGCGGCCATGGACTGGCTTTTCAACGCCTCTGTAAGCCGGCTCTGGAAAAACAGGCCCACCTTTCTGGATTTTGGCGCCCAGACTCTTATCCCGACGCAGGGAAAGCTGCCGGTTTCCTGCGTCATTCTGATGGGGCTGGGAAAGGAGGATGACTTCAACAGGGACCTTTGGAGGGAAGCCTACAGAACAGGAATCAGAGCGATGGCAGGGTTGGGCGCCCGGCGTGTCGCCGCAGAGGAAATCACCATGTTCGATGAACCTGACCTGCGGACGGTTGAGGAGTTTTTCGGGATCGCCGCGGAGCTGTCGGATCTTTCCGTCAGGGACGCAGCCCTTTTTATCCGGTCTCCGGAAACCCTCTCCGCGGCCAGAGCTTCCTTTCCTCACAGGCGCGTGACGGGCGCTGCACCGTCTTCGCCGCGAGGGGCAGCCGGATGAAGATCGCCGTTGTCTCCGACATCCATTCTAACCTGGTTGCTCTCGATGCGGTCCATGAGGCTGTTAACCGGTTGGGCGCCGACTCCATCTACTTTGTCGGGGACGCGGTCGGATACGGGCCGGACCCCAATCCCTGCACCAGGTGGGTTATGGACAATGCCGAGGTTTTCGTTGCCGGGAATCACGATGCTGCGGCGGTGGGGCTTACCGATCCGGAGTCTTTCAACTCCTACGCCCGTGAGGCGATCCTCTGGAATGCGCAGCAGCTGAAACCTGAAACATCCGATTTTTTATCATCCCTCCCCCTGGTTGAGGAGCGGGACGGAATAACCCTGGTCCATGCGAGTCCGAGGCTGCCTGATGCGTGGGAATATATCTTCACCCTGTGGGATGCTGAGGTCAATTTCTCCTACTTTGAGGGGCCGATTTGCTTTGTCGGACATTCCCATCAGCCTGTGATGGTGAGCATGGATGTGAATGGAGCGGTCTCGGTAGTCCCCGGGGACTCCCTGATAATTGAGGATGGCTTCCGATATCTTATAAACGTGGGAAGTGTTGGGCAGCCCAGGGACGGAAATCCGGCCGCCTGTTTCGGGTTGCTGGACCGTGATGCCGGTGCATTTTCCATCCAGCGGGTAGAATATGATGTTCCCGCGACCCAGAAAAAAATGCTCAAGGCCGGGTTGCCGCAGCCCCTGGCAGATCGGCTATCGGAGGGCAGGTGAACGAGAAGAGATCCACATTGGCCGACGCGAGGGATCCGCGAAGCAGAATGGATCCCGCCATGAGCCTGGTAGGGAAACTGGAAGATCTGTCCCTGGGGGAGATCCTTCAGATCGTCAGCCTCAGTAAACGCTCCGGATTGCTCAATCTGGAAGGCCCCCGTGGTGAGGCGAACATCTACATCAAGGATGGAGTCATTATCTATGCCGGGCGGTTAGGGGAGAAGGAGGGCATCCTCAGCCTTCTGGTCCACCACGGCGTCGTTGAGGTGTCTGATATTGAGAAAATCAAGGGACGCCTCGAACTCTGTGATCGCCCGAAAGATCTCAAGAACCTCGTATCCGAGCTTCTCGGCGTATCCCGGGAATCATTTCAGAAAGTCCTGAAAAAGAGGGTTGAGGAGATTGTTTTCTCCCTCTTCGACTGGGAGGAAGGAACCTTCAGCTTCCAGCTTATAGACACCGAGAAGGATCATCCGCTCCTGGAACCTGCAGTCCCGCTCTTCCTCGACAAAGGGATAAACGCACAGTTCATGGTCATGGAAGGGGCCAGGCGCCGTGATGAAGCAGCGCGGGCCGGGAGTTTGGAGGAGGATCCGTCGTTTGATGCCGGAGGTTCTTTTGAGGCTGGAAACCCGCCCGAGGTGTCCGAAGAGGATCATCAGCTCTCCGAGGTTGCGGAGTTCATTGTGCCGGCTACCCCTCCGACGGTACCCTCGAGAATTTCAAAGGTTGTCCTGGTCATTTCGGACAACAGGAAACCGGCAGATGTCCTGGAAAAACATCTGAAGGAGCATGAAGTTGCAATCCTGTGTATCGAGGATGCCGCCACGGGTCTGACGAAGATCCAGGAACTCCGGTCGCATGATATACATCCCTGCCTTGTCCTGGGCCTGAGGACCGCCGGGATCACCGACGGAATCGTTCTCGGCGGGTTGGATATCATCACCACGCTATGGGACCTGGGGCTGAACCTTCCAACAATCATCACCTTCGAAGGGGACCCCCCCCCCGGGCTACTGGAGAAAACCGCCGGCATCCGGGACCTGTCCCTCTTACCCCTGGACACCGCCGGCCTTGAGCAGGCCGTCGAATTTCTTGCCTCCGCCATGGGAATTACGGAGGATGCCGGCAGGGATGAGGGCATGTTCTACGACATCCAGGGCGAGCTCTCCGATGAACTCGCTGGATGGGACCTGCCATTTGACGATCTGGCAGAAAAATCGGAGGCACGGGCTCAGGTACCACAGGACCCCTCCATGGAAAGGCTCAGATCATATGTTTCCAAGCTGAACAGGGGTGACGTCCACGGAGAGATCACCCTCCTGACCCTCAGGTTTGCCACCGAGATTTTTTCAAGAGCGGTCCTTTTCCTCGTAAGGAAGATCGACATGAAGGGGTTAGGTCAATTCGGGGTGGATCTTGGGCCAGGGGGCAAGGCCGATTCGGTTGTTCGTGCCCTGGTTCTCCCTGTCTTTGAAAATTCACTCTTTTCGAAGGTTATCCAGACCCAGCAAAGCTACCGCGGAGCTCCACGGGAGGGTGACATGGAAGCGCTTTTTCAGGCCCTGGGCGGAATAAGGCCCAGTGAGGTTTACATAGGTCCTGTGGTGAGCATGGGTAAGGTTGCTGTGGTGCTGTATGCCGATGATTGTCTCGACAAAGGAGGCATCGGCCCCACCAACAGCCTGGATATCTTTCTCAGCCATGCCGGATTGGCTCTCGACAGGTCCTTTCTTGAGATGAAGCTGAAGGCGAACAAGGGCAGGTGATGAAAAGAGGCCAGGAGATAACCGATGACGAAAAAAATTCTTGTAGTCGAGGACTCCCCCACAACGAGGTTGATGATCGTCTCTTCTCTGGAAGACATGGAAGATTTTGCCGTCATTGAAGCAGCCGATGGTTTCCAGGCGCTCAGGAAACTTCCCGAGTGTCTCCCGGATCTGGTGATCACAGACATCAATATGCCCGATATCAATGGGCTGGAAGTGGTCCGTTTTGTCAAACAGAGTGATAATTTCAGCGCTATTCCGGTAATTATTGTTACCACCGAGGGCCGCGAGATTGACAGGGAGCGAGGACTCCGGCTGGGTGCGGACCGCTATCTTGTCAAACCGTTCAACCCTGAGGACCTCCAGCGCCACGTGAGGGAGCTGTTGGGTGATTAAAAAATGTGGTGGGCGGGTCGCGTCGGCAGAGTGATCGCCGGATGGAAAGATGTTCGAAGAGACTTTTTACGGGGTTATCAATCGTGGATCAATCGCTGAAAGATTTTGTCTCGGAAGCGGAAGATATCCTGGAAGATCTGGAGAGCTTCATCAGCCAACTGATGGAAATCACCCCTGAAGACCACCGTAAACCTGATATCATCAACGCTATTTTTCGAGATGCCCACTCGCTTAAAGGTCTGTCCGGCATGCTGAATCTGGACAATCTGAGCGCTCTTTCTCACCGGATAGAATCTCTCCTGGACGATATGCGTCTAGACAAGATCGCACTTTCCGATGATGTTGTAGACGTCCTTTCACAGGGTGTTCAGCTTATTATCCGGATGGTTCACGCCATCGCCTCAGGGCATGGTGACGATTCTGTTGATGTCGGGGAGTTCATGAAGAATATCAACGGGATCGGTCAGACTTCCCAGGACACCGGGGCAGGAGACCTGTCCGATTTTATCGATGTTCCTGCTGGAATGGCCGATATGCTATCCGAATATGAGGAACACCGATTCAGGGATAACATCCTGAAAGGAAACCCTTTTTTCAGGATCCAGTGCCGGTTTCCCCTGGCATCCTTCGACACCAGGCTCAGAGAATTAGGGAGTTCCATCAGGGATATCGGTGAGCTGATTACCACCCTTCCCCAGACCAATGGAGGTGTGGAGGGGACAATCGGTTTCCTTCTTTATTTCACCACAAAGGAACCCATCCAGAATATATCAACGGAACTTGAGGGCGAGGGGACCATTCTGGCCCCTGTCCCGTTCAAGGACGGGCTGCCCTCTTTCGTGTCCGCTGTCCCGCCGTCAAAATCCACGGGGAGCCCTGTGGAGGATGTCCTGGTCGATGAGATAAGGGGGGTCAGCAATACCGTCCGGGTCGACATTGCCAAACTCGATCACCTTATGAACCTCGTTGGAGAACTGGTAATTCTCCGTTCCAATTTTTCCAATATCGCCCACCGTATCCGTCAGCAGGGCGGGATGGACGGTGCCGGGGTGATAAAGGACATCGAGAAGAGCAATGTGCAGATGGAGAAAAGGCTCATTGATCTGCGCGACAGTGTCATGGACATCAGAATGGTGCCGATGGAGCAACTCTTCAACAGGCTCCAACGCGTCTCGAAAAAGATAGCGCGGGAGTTGAAAAAAGAGGTCAAAATCGAGTTTGCAGGTGGGGACACGGAACTCGACAAGATGATCATGGAGCAGATGGTGTCTCCTCTCCTCCACATTGTTCGAAACTGTCTGGATCACGGCATAGAAAAAGCGGATGAACGCATCGCCGAAGGCAAAAAAAAGGTGGCCCTCGTCAGGCTTTCGGCCTACCAGCAGGGGAGCCACGTTGTCCTGGAGGTGGAGGATGACGGCAGAGGGATCGATCTTGCCGCGGTCAGGAAATCTGCGGTTGAGCGCGGGTTGCTGGGGCAGAATGATCTTTATTCCGACGAAGATGTGATGTCCGTTCTTTTTAAGCCGGGGTTCTCCACCAAGAGGAACGTTACCGAGATCTCCGGCCGCGGTGTTGGCCTGGACGTGGTTCGGAAGGAGCTGGAAAACGTGGGCGGGACGGCAGAGATCAACACCGTCAGGGGAATGGGCACGAGAGTTACCCTTACCCTGCCCATAACGCTTGCCATCCTTCAGGCGCTCCTCATCCGTAGTGGCCGGAAGATCTTCGCTATCCCGATGGGATCCATTCAGGAGACGATCCGGGTTGAGAAAAAAGACATCAAGACCGTTCAGGGCCGGGAGATGATTAACCTGAGGGACAGGACTTTACCGCTGGTCAGGCTGGAACGGGTATTCGGTGTCCCGGCCACTGTGGAAAACGATGAAACCTTCGCCGTTATTGTCGGCATGGCCAACAGAACGATGGGACTGGTGGCCAATGAACTGCTTGGTAAACAGGATGTCGTTATCAAACCGCTGGGCGATGCCTTTTCCAGCGTCGTCGGGTTGGCCGGCGCTGCGGAACTGGGGGACCAGACCACCGTGCTGGTCCTGGACGTTGCCGGTTTGATGATGGAAGCCATCAGGCTGGGTTCAGCCGAGGGGAGGGGTTGAGCTTTGTACAGGGATTTTTTCGGGCTGGCCGGCAGACCCTTCGGAAAAACGCCTGACCCGGCATTCTTTTTCCCCAGCCGTATTCATGAGGAGGCTTTAGCCAGGCTTCAGTACGGTGCTGAGGAGAGGGACCTGGTATTGCTCACCGGAGAGATAGGATCCGGAAAAACCCTGCTCACCAGGGCGCTGATAGATCGGCTGGGCGATAGTTACCACTGTATTCTCCTCATCAATCCTCGCCTGACGCCGAATCAGTTTCTCAGAATTCTGGCATCGAGAATGGGGATTGAGGGCGGAAATATTTTCAGGGTCGAGCTTGTCGAGCGGATCAACGAGGCCCTTTTTAGCTTTTTTGAGAGGGGAATCTGCCCGGTGGTCATTATCGACGAGGCACAGCTGATCCCGACCAGGGCGACGTTCGATGAAATCCGTCTCCTGACCAATTTTCAGCTGGATGACGTTAATCTGCTGTCCCTGATCCTGGTCGGACAGCCTGAACTCAAGCGCCGCCTCCGGCAGCCGGCATTTGAGGCCCTGCGTCAGAGAATTGGGATCCAATACCATCTTGGAGCCCTCGGGCGGATGGATACCGGTAAATACATCGCTTCCCGCCTGGACCAGGTTGGAGGTGACACCGATCTTTTTGATGAGGAAGCCCAGGACGTGATCTATGTGTACTCGGGGGGACTCCCCCGTCTCATAAACAATATTTCGTCCAACGCTCTCCTGGCGGCCTTTTCAAAAGAAATCCTGAACATAGGGCCGGATGTCATCCTTGATGTCATTGAGGACCTTGACCTTGAGCCGAGGATGCACAGGTGATGTCGAAAAATCTTGATTGCGAGCGAGGGTTATCACATGGATCTGGTAGAGATTAGAAAAAAAGCGAAAAGGATAAAAAAAGGCCGGAAAGAAACCTCCAAAAAGCCACCTGCCCAGCCTGTTTCTGAGGCATCGGAGTATGTCGAAGATGTAGAGGTTAAAGAGCAGTCCACGGACATGGAGACCGGGATCGAGCCAAGGGGCCTGAAGGATGTCCTGATAAGCCAGCACAGGGTGAACCGCCAGGAGGAAGAAGAGGAGGAGCAGATCCAGATCCTGACCTTCCAGCTTGCGGATGAGGAATACGGCCTGAACATCATGGATATCAAGGAGATCGTAAGGCCCAAGGAACCCACCGAAGTACCCCGGACTCCGCACTATGTGCTTGGGATCATCTCACTGCGCGGGATGATTGTCCCTATCTTTGATGTCCGAAAACGCCTGGGCCTTAAAGCCACGGAGTCGAACCCCAGAAACAGGGTTATCGTGGTGAATCTGAGGGACCACGTTTTCGGACTTCTGGTGGATTCCGTTGTCCAGGTCATGGATCTTCCACTCAGCAGGATCGAACCTCCTCCCGAGATCATAGGTGGGGTCGATGGAGAGTATTGCCGCGGAATAGGCAGGATCGATGATCGTCTCATCATTCTCTTGAACCTTCAGCGGATCCTCACGGTTGACGATGATGACATTTCCGACGTGTTGGACGGCCCGGCCCTGGATCAGACGGATTTGCCGGGATGAAGGAAACCCCGGGAAAAGAGATGGGGGCATCCTTCGCGGAGGGCTCGCACGTTCTAAAATGTTCCTTATGCGACAAGCTTTACAGAATTCATCCGGACAAACTACCGCCCGGGGTATCCTCCTTCAACTGCAGGAAATGCGGTTCCCTTGTTCCCATTGTCCTGCCCGGGGAGGAACAGGCGCCACCCGAGGACGCGCTGACGGTTCTGGTGGTGGTTAATGAACAGGCCCTCGGTCATCTCATTGTAAGAATTCTTCAAAGGAACGGGTTTAAGGGACAGCTCGTATATACAGGGGCGGAGGGCCTGCAGCTCATGTCCAGTCAACCGCCGGATGTGGTTCTGTCCAGTGTGGTCCTTTCCGACATGTTGGGGTACGAGATGATCGATAGGATGAGGGAAACCCTTGGGGAGACCCATGTTCCGTCCATCCTGCTCGCTTCTCTCCATCACGGCACCCGTTATAAGAGGGCGCCAACATCCCTTTACGGCGCGGACGATTACATAGAGAGGCACCACCTGCCGGACATGCTGATCAACAAGATCAGGCGCTGTGTCGGCGGGAAGGACGACTCAGGGGATGCCCCTGGATCCGGTCCGCAGGCCGTCGGGCCTCCTGCCGACCTGGCAGTTGACGACCGGAGAGAGATTGAGGATATCCACCAGAAAACACTTCAACAGATCGGTGAGCCGTTTGAGGAGGACGTGCGAAGGATGTGCAGAATTATCGTGGGAGATATCGCACTCTACAACGAGGATGCCATCCGGGGGTCTGTGCCTGATGCGGCGCTGGCATTGATCAAGGATGATCTTGGGGAAGGGGTTATGCTGCTGAAGACCAGGTTCCCAGGGTACGGAGGCAGCTATGAGACGGCGCTCAGGGAGGAGATGCTAGCCCTCCTGCATTCCAGGGGGGTCGGCACGGTGGTGATAGAGGGGGATTGATGACTTCGCAAGGCAGGGCTGCCCGGGTCGCTGAATTAAGGTCGCAGGACGAAGAAGTCAGGCGACTGGCCATGCTGTGCCTGAAGGAGGGGCTTTCGGAGGACGATCTCAGTTGGCTTCCGGTTCCCATGTCCGACGAGAGCTGGCGTGTCAGAAAAGAGGCCATTGAAGGGCTTTCATCACTCGTACCAGACAGGGGGCTGATTTTCCGTCTCATTCCCATGATGGATCCAACCAATGAGGTTACCCTCAGGAATTCTGTTGTGGAGGTCCTTGAGAGGATGGGAAGGGAAGCCGCTCCCCTGCTTTCGGAGCATCTGTCGGTGGAGCAGGCGGATATTCGAAAGTTTCTGGTGGATATTCTGGGGAACATCGGCGCACCTTCAATTGTCCCCGATCTTGTCCGACTGCTCAACGATCCAGAGGAAAATATATGTGCGGCCGCAGCCGAGAGCCTGGCTAACATCGGGGACCAGTCCGCCGTGAGCGCCCTGATCGGCGCACTCGATTCGGCCGATGTCTGGGTGGCTTTCAGCATCCTGAGCGCTCTTTCCAGCCTTGGATCAAAGGAGGCGCTGCCATCCTTTTTCTGCTCCCTTGACAACCGTATTCTGGCCGCTCCCGCGGTCAGAGGGATAGGGAGGATCGGTTCCCTCAGCGATGGGTTCAGGCTTCTCAAGCTGACCCCCTCGTTTTCCAGGGGTACCGCCAAAGCGGCGTTCATGGCTCTGGGAGGCATCTATCGACGGGCCATGGCACAAAAAAAGATGGATGAGAACCTGGGAAAATTCGTGAAGGTTGTGGCGGATAATGCCGACGAACAGATGGCGTCGTTTATGATGGCCCAGCTTGAGATTGCTGACAGAATTGAGGAAAAAAAGAGCTGTCTTGCCGCCCTGAGCCTCATGGGCGGGGACGGGGCCACCGAAGCCATCCTCGCCTTTATCACTGACGATTCCCTTGAGGAAGACGTCGGCATGGCCCTTTTTACCATCGGGAAAAAGGATCGCGCGACAATTCTTCCACTTCTCAAAAACCCTGAGGAAAACATCCGCAGGAAAAGTCTGCAGGTTCTCACAGAACTGGATGGCGCCGGTCTGCTTCCCCATATCGTTCCGATGCTCAGCGATGCCAGCGGGAACGTCCGGAAAGCGGCCGTCCTTTCCATGGCCGCCATCGGGGATCTTGACGCCATTGAGCCTGTTCTTTCCCTTCTGTTTGATGAATATCCCGACGTCGTTGAGGCCGCAGGAACGGCCCTGTCTGCATTGGGAAAAAATGATCCGGCAGCTTTTTTCGAAAAAATAGGCCCTTATCTTGAATCTTCGCCGTCAGATGTGCGTGCTCTCCTGATCGGAGTGCTTGGTGAGGTCGACCCATCGGCGCATGTCGGTCTTTTCCTCCGGGCTCTACGCGATCCGGAACCCCTTATCAGGGCCTCGGCTGTCCGGGCTCTCAGATGCATCAAAGGGACAGAAGCTGCCGATGCCGTAATGGGCGCTCTTAGCGATGAGGATCCTCAGGTGCGGTCGGAGTCCGCCATGACACTGGAAATCATGAGGCCGGAAAGAGCTGTTGAACCCCTCCGGTCGGCGCTTTACGACCAGGATCCCTGGGTCAGGGCAGCGTCCGCCACTGCCCTCATTATGCAGCCTGGTTTGAATCCGGAGGATCTGTCCGATATTCTTCTGGGGGAAGACCTCATGATGAAGACATCTGTTATTGAGGCCCTTGGGCGCAGAGGGAAGGAAGGATACGAAGTCCCCATGGGACTGCTGGAGACGGTTTTCATGGAAGGGGCCGTGGAGATAAGGCGTGTTGTCTGCCAGGCCCTCGGGGAAATCCCTCCGGAAAACAGCCTTGATCTGCTCATGCGGGCGCTCGGGGATGAAGATTCCAGCACGAGGATTTTCGCGGCTCATTCCCTGCTCGGCAAAGGTGGCGACCAGGTTGAACAAAAACTTCTCGAAATGACCGAATCGGACCCGGACAGGGCCGTGCGGCTGGCCATCCAATCCATCCTGAGGCCAGGCAGTTAGGATGCCGTTTAATTTTCCGGAGAAGGTTAGTCTTGCTGATGAGGAGTTCCGGCTTCTTTCCACCTTCATCTACGAGTATTGCGGGCTGTATTTCGACGAAGCCAACAGGTTTCTTCTTGAAAGCCGGCTCCAGAATCGGCTGCGTACCTACCACTTCGATTCTTTCCTGAAATACTACCATTTTCTCCTGTTCCATCAGGACAGGGTCCAGGAGATAAACGAACTCCTTAACGTCATAACCACAAACGAAACCTATTTTTTCAGGGAACAGAATCAGCTGGATGCCTTTGCCGATGAGGTGCTTCCGGATATCGCTCAAAAGAAAGCCCGGGGGAAACAGATTCGCATCTGGAGTGCAGGGTGTGCAACCGGGGAAGAACCGTACACCATTGCCATCCTTATCAAGGAGTCGGGTCTGTTTGAAGGGTGGAACGTTGACATAATCGGGACTGATATCAGCCGTCAGGTCCTGAAAAGCGCCCGGAAAGCCGAATATTCACCCTCCTCCTTCAGGACGACGGATGCTTCCAGGATTAAGCGGTATTTCAAAGCATCCGAAAACGGGAAACAGATCCTTATTGATCCTATCCGCACGATGGTACACTTCGGGCATCACAATCTCCTGGACAAGAAGACGCTCGGCCTGATCGGTGAGCGCGACCTGATAATGTGCAGAAATGTGATCATCTATTTTGACCGGGACGCGAAGGCAAAGGTCATCAATGCCTTTCACAGAAAACTTTGTCCGGGGGGGTATCTCCTCCTGGGGCATTCGGAATCTTTGATGAATATCTCTACGGCATTCAAATTGAGGCATCTGAGCCGTGTGATGGTTTATCAGAAACCAGGGGACATTGGATGATTAACGGGCGACTGCGCATTCTGGTTGTGGACGATTCCGCCTATAACAGGAAGATGATTCGGGCAATCCTTCTCGAGATGGAGGATGTGGCTTCTGTGAAAGTGGTCTCAGACGGGGAAGCAGCCATTCGCGCGGTTATGACGGACACACCCGATCTCATTACCCTGGATCTGAATATGCCCCGGATGGACGGTTTCACATTTCTGCGATGGCTCATGCAGAACCATCCGCTTCCGGTTGTGGTTGTGAGCGCCGATGGGGGCGAGAAAAATGTTTTCAAGGCTCTTGACCTCGGGGTGCTCGATTTTGTCGTCAAACCGCTCCGTTACGCATCGGAAAGGATAGTTGAGATAAAAGAAGAACTTCAGACAAAAGTCCGGGCCATGGCGGGAAAGGACATGGCGCCCTACCTTGGCAGACTGCGGTCTGCCAAGCCGGTGAGAGAACGGGTGAAGGTGTCCGGAAAACCCGCTGCCGGGGCTCATACGAAGGGAGTCTTAGTTGTGGGGGCTTCCACAGGTGGGCCGTCGGCAGTTCAAAGGGTTCTGGCCCAGTTGCCGATCACGTTTCCGCTGCCCGTAATTGTGGTTCAGCATATGCCCCCGGTATTTACAAAACAGTTTGGCATGCGCCTTGGCAAAAATACCGTGTTTGACTCAAAAGAGGCCGAAGATGGCGATCTTCTGACGCCCGGCCGGGTTTTAGTGGTCCCTGGAGGTTATCACCTGAAGATTGCCGGATTGCCTTCGGCCTCCGTAAAACTGGTTAAGAAGAAAGAAGGGGACCGTTTTGTCCCCTCCATTGACATTACCATGGCATCCGCCGCGGCCGTTTACCGGAAGCGTTCCCTGGGGGTTCTGCTCACGGGAATGGGAAATGATGGGGCCAGGGGAATGCTGGAGATCCGCAGCGCAGGAGGCCGTACCATCGCAGAGTCGGAGGAGACCACCGTTGTCTTCGGGATGCCCAAAGCGGCCATCCGGAACGGTGCTGTGGAGGTGACCCTGCCCCTGAATGCCATTTCCGGGAGGATAGAGAAGATGGCAAGGGAAATCTGTCGCTTGAAAAATGAGTAGAGCGATGTTAGAAACTTGAACGTATGGAAAATTCTCCGGAACAGTTTCCTCAGCATTGGCAGCCCCGGGAAAGTTGTGCTCTGTCCCAGCATGCCGGTCGGGTCGAATTTGGAAAGGAACGGGTGAGATGAAGGACGATAAGATTTCAAGTCTTTTTGATAAGGGTGAGGAGTTTCTGGAGATCTTCCGTAAGGGGCAGGAATTTACCCGGGATCTTCTGAAGGATAATGAACAGCTTCGCTTTCGTGTCGTCAAACTCGAGGAGGCGCTTAAAAGCAGGTATGACGCACCCGTCCCAAAGCTGGGCGGCGATAAATATGAGGAATTAGCCAGAAAGGTTGCCCTTTATGAGTTGAAACTGAGCGAACTCGAGGAAAAGCTCAATGAGGTCGAGGAGGAGAACGTCGGTTTCGCCCAGCGTTACATTGATGTAGAGGAACAGAACAACAACCTCGCCAATCTATACGTGGCGAGCTTCCAGCTTCACTCCACCCTCAATTACGAGGAAGTTCTCCAGATCATCCTGGAAATCATCATCAACCTCGTCGGGGCTGAGGAATTCGCCATCTTTCTGCTGGATGAGAAAAGGGAACTCCTGGTCCCTGCCGCTGCCGAAGGGCAGGATCTGGAGGGGATGTCCCCGATAACCATGGGCGAAGGGGTGATAGGAGCCGCCGCCCAGTCGCAGGAGAGCTACCTTAACAAGAATCCTCCTTCAACGCCGGCGGAGCTGCTTGAAAACCCGCTGGTATGCATACCGCTGATGATCAAGGACGAGCTCATAGGCATCATCAATATATACAAACTTCTGCAGCAAAAGGAGGAGTTCGTACCTGTTGATTTCGAGCTTTTCACCCTTCTTGCGGGGCATGCGGCAACTGCGGTCTTCAGCTCAAGGCTGTATTCGGAGTCCAGAAGAAAACTGACGACATACAAGGGGTTCCTTAATCTGCTTAGCCAGTGATCCACTGTCAATGGACTTTTTACGATCCTGCGGATAGTCTGGAGAAGAGACATGGCAGCGCTGAAATTCCTGATAATCGAAGATTCCCCCACGATGCGGCAGCTCATCCGCTTTTCCATGAAACGCATACCCCGCGTGGAAGTCATCGAGGCAAACGATGGTCTGGACGGCCTGAAAAAGCTTTCATCCAATCAGGTCGACCTGATCCTGACCGATATCAACATGCCCATAATGGATGGGTTGAAGCTTGTCACCATGGTCAGGGGCAACGACAGCTACAAGGATATCCCCATCATCATCATTACAACGGAAGGCGCCAAAGAGGATAGAGATAAAGCCATGGCCCTGGGGGCGAACGCCTATATTACCAAACCCATCCAGTCTGCCGGTCTTCTGGCAACCGTCAAAAAACTTCTGGACATATGATAGGGTTGTAAAAAATCCATTGATGGCTTTTTAAGATGTCATCAACCTTGACAGTGTCGTAAAAAGTCCATTCTGTATATTGAGATGAAGGGACGGAGGTCGAGCTATGCCGGATTTCAGGTACAATCCCCGGGAAACTGAACCCAAATGGCAGAAACGCTGGGAGGAGACGGGGATATTCAAGGCAAAGGAGGACCCCGGGAAGAGGAAATTCTATTGCCTCGAGATGTTCCCATATCCCTCCGGCAAGCTGCACATGGGCCATGTTCGCAACTACAGCATCGGGGATACCTATGCCCGGTTTCTCCGCATGCGAGGGTTCAACGTCCTCTATCCCATGGGCTATGACGCCTTCGGAATGCCCGCCGAGAACGCTGCCATCATGAACCAGGTGAATCCCGGCAAGTGGACGAGGGATTCCATCCGGGAGATGAAGGACCAACAGCGGCAGTTGGGACTGTCATACGATTGGGACAGGACCCTGACCACATGCGAGCCGGAGTATTATCGCTGGAACCAGTGGATCTTTCTCAAGTTTCTGGAACGGGGACTGGCCTACAGAAAAGGCGCTCCGATCAACTGGTGCCCTTCCTGCGGGACTGTCCTTGCCAATGAACAGGTGGAAAACGATTGCTGCTGGCGGTGCGGCACACTGGTGGTAAGCAGGGATCTTGAGCAATGGTTCTACAAAACGACAGAATATGCCGAGGAACTCCTTAACGATCTGGATTCGCTGGAGGACTGGCCTGACAGGGTCAAGACCATGCAGGCAAACTGGATCGGCCGGAGTGAAGGGGCCGAAATTGATTTTCACGTTGTCGGGTCCGATATGGTCCTCTCCACCTTTACCACCAGGCCCGATACGGTATTTGGAATTACCTACATGGTTCTCGCGGCAGAACATCCATTGGTCGCTGAACTGGTAAAAGGGACCACCCGTGAGAGGGAAGTCCTCAACTTTTGCGAAAGGGTAAAAAAAGAGTCAGCGGCAGACCGAATCGATGAGACAAGGGACAAGGAGGGCGTCGACACCGGCCGTCGTTTCGTCAATCCGGTGACAGGGGAAGAATTCCCCGTCTTTGTGGCGGATTACGTGGTCATGGCCTACGGAACCGGCGCCGTGATGGGGGTCCCGGCCCATGACCAGCGCGACTTTGAGTTCGCAGGAAAATATGGTCTCCCTGTAAAGGTCGTCATTCAGGATGAGGGGAGAGCGCTGGACGGCCCCACCATGGCTTGCGCTTATACCGGAAACGGCCCTATGGTAAATTCCGGTCCCTTCAACGGCCGCGACAATCGTGAATCCATGAAGGATTTCATAGCGTATCTGAAAGAAAACGGGTGGGGCCGGCCCGCAGTCAGCTACCGGATCAGGGATTGGTTGATTTCCAGACAGAGGTACTGGGGAACACCTATCCCCGTTGTGTATTGCGATAGCTGCGGGATCGTCCCCGTTCCATTTGAGGATCTTCCGGTCCTTCTGCCGGATGATGTGAAATTCACCGGCGAGGGGAACCCGCTTGAGACTTCCTCCTCCTTTGTCAATACAACCTGTCCTCGATGTTCCGCTCCGGCACGCCGGGAGACGGACACCATGGACACATTCATCGATTCGTCCCACTACTTTTTTCGTTTTACCGATCCATCCTACGACCGTGCCCCTTTCAATCCCGGGAAGGCTGCCTACTGGATGCCGGTTGATCAGTATATAGGCGGAATTGAACACGCGATCCTGCACCTCCTGTACGCGCGGTTCTTCACCAAAGGTCTGAGGGATCTTGGCCTCACCGGTATATCGGAACCGTTTGCACGGCTGTTGACTCAGGGAATGGTTATCAAGGACGGGGCCAAGATGTCCAAGTCATTGGGCAATACGGTGGACCCCGGAGAGATTATTGACAGGTTCAGCGCCGATACCGCTCGTCTTTTTATACTCTTCGCTTCCCCTCCGGAGAAGGAGCTGGAATGGAACGATCAGGGTGTGGAGGGGGCCTTCCGCTTTTTGAATCGTGTTTATCGGATGATCGCGGACCACCGGGAGTTTTTCCTCAGCCAGGCCCCAGCGCCTGATTCGGCAGATGATGAGATGCGTTCCCTTCTGATCGCCACCCACAGGGCAATCAGGAAGGTCACCGAGGATATCGAAAAGCGATTTCAGTTCAATACCGCCATCAGCGCGATCATGGAGTTGGTCAATGAACTCCACCGTGTCTTGGCCGGAGGTGGAACGTTGTCATCCGGGGGCCGATGGACAGTGTTAAACGCATTAAGAGCCCTGATCCTTCTGATAGCTCCTTTTGCGCCCCACCTTGCCGAGGAACTCTGGGAAGTGGCCGGACAGCCATACAGCGTTTTCCAGCAGTCATGGCCGGAGTACGATCCAGAGTTGACCCTGAGCCAATCCGTCCAGATCGTGGTGCAGATCAACGGTAAGGTCAGGGCCCGATTCGATGCACCCCCCGATTCAAGTCGGGATGAACTCGGGAGTATTGCCCTGGCTATCCCCAGGGTCAGAGAACTCATTGCAGAAAAGAAGCTGATAAAGAAGGTAGTCGTTCCTGGAAAGCTTGTTTCCCTGGTGGTTAGATGAGAGCGCTTTCTCCGTGGGGGGTAGCCGTGCTGATTTTTGCCCTTTTCACCGGATGCGGCTACAGCCCTGTTCGACCCTACATTGGACGGGATTTTTCCCTGGACATCTTGAGGAATTCCACCGATGAGCCGCTCCTGTACCGGGCGATGGAGGATTCTCTGGCGGAGGTGACCGGGCTGCGTCGAACCGATGCCCCTGTAAAGGTTTCCATCGTGATCACCGAATTTTCCGAAAGGGCACAGACCGTTTCGGCCGGCGGGGACCCCGTACGCGAGAAACTCACGCTTGGGTTTTCGTGGAAAGTTGTCGGGAAGGACGGAAAACTCCTGTTTAAGGGGGCGAAAAGGGTGACGAGGTCCTACCCATGGTCAGCCGACATCCACACCCTTGACTGGAGCAGACGTGCTGCCGTCAAACTCCTTTCAAATGATGCCGCAAGGGCTTTGTCCGACGGTCTCGAGGACCGGCCGTGACGGCACCGGCAGACAGCCGCAAGGGAGAAGCAGATGTTTCACGCCTTCTCATCTCCGCCGAAAGGCTGCTGGTAAATGAAGCGGCCGAGAAACTCAAAGAGCGCTTGATCCCACGGGAGGCAATCGACCTTAATTATCTTTCAGTCTATGGATGGGACGCACAGTTAGGTCCTGTTCTGGAATTTCTACAGACCATGCCGTTTTTGGCCGACAGGCGTCTTCTCGTGATTCGCGAGATCCAGGAATTTTCCGACTGGAAAAAGCTTCTGGAATACATTAAAGATCCTAACCCGTTGTCCTTTCTGCTCCTGACCTCCAGCGAGATGGACAAAAAAAGCGCTGTCTATCGATCCCTCTCAGGGCTGATGGAAGTTTCCGAATTGAGAAGGCCATACGGAAAAGCTCTTGCCGGATGGGTGGTAAAGCGGTTTCGGTCGGCCGGCAAGGAGATAAGTCCTGAACTGGCAGGGATGCTGGTTGAGATCTCCGGAACGGCCCTGGGGACTCTTGCGATGGAGGTGGAGAAGGTTTCCCTGTTTGCGGGGGACCGGGATACGATTACCAGGGATGACCTGAACGCATCCCTTCCCGGAGGCGTGGAAACGGTCTTTTCCTTTCTGGATGCATTGGGAGAGGGGAAGAAATCCCAGGCGGTTGTCTGTTTGAAAAGGCTTCTTGAATCAGGCGCCCCACCGGGCTTTCTGGTGTACATGACCGCCGCGCACTATCGAAAATTGATGGTGGGGAAGGAACTGGTGGGAACCGGCCTGCGGCCCGCTCAGGCGGCCGTAAAGGTTGGAATCCGTTACCCGAATCTCCAGGAAAAGTTTGTCCGCCAGTTGAGGAGGGCAAAGGAGAGGGATCTGGAGGAGGACCTGAAAAGCCTGTCGGTCTGCGACCGGAATTTAAAAACCGGCAGCCTCCCGGACAGGGTGCTTATGGATAAACTGCTGTTGGATTTACTGGCCTGATGGGAGAGAATTGAACTTGCGCGTCAGGCGGGAGACCTTCCTGCCGGCGGAATTTCTGTGGATGGTTCCCGCTGAGGCCGCTTTCTGGATGACCGGCACAGCCTCTTTAAGGGTCTTTTCAGCTGTTGCCCTGTCTCCTGCATCCACGGCAATGATTAACTCTTTCGTAAGGGTCTTGATCCGGGTGCGCCTCATCTGGTTGCTGAGCCGCCTTTTAAGACTCTGCTTGTGTCTCTTGATCGCCGACTTGTGTGTTGCCAATTGTGCTCCTCCTGAGGTGGCATTAAAATCGATGGCTTGAAGTGCGGATAGGTAAAGGAAAGCTATTAACCTGATTCCGCGATGCTTGTCAAATGGTTTTTCCTGAGAGGGAACAAACAGATAAACAGACATGATGAAATGAAGGGATCTGTGAGCGAGAAAAGCAGCATGGTAAGGGCGGCGGGCATCGTCGGCGGAGCAACGTTTGTCAGCCGTGTGCTGGGGCTTTGCAGGGACGCCGTCATGGCCTTCCTCTTCGGTGCGGCATCCTCCGCGGATGCGTTCTACGTGGCGTTCCGGATTCCAAACCTCATGCGACAGCTTTTCGGGGAGGGCGCGTTGGCGGCGTCTTTCGTCCCCGTCTACACCGATATCCTGGAAAATCGTGGGGCTGAGGAAGCGAAAAAATTCTCCAGCGGGCTTTTTACCCTGCTCGTTGCCATACTCTCTGCCCTCACCGCCGGGATGATACTCTTTGCGCCTCAGGTGGTTCGCCTGGTTGCCTGGGGTTTCGACCCGGGAAGCGAGGTCTTTCTCAGGACCGTCCTCCTTACCCGTTGGCTGGCTCCCTACATGATGTTCATCTGTGTCGCCGCCCTGGGGATGGGGATCCTGAACGCCAGGAGGCATTTCCTTACCCCCGCCCTGGCGCCCGCTCTCCTTAATATCAGTATTATTTTCTTTGCCCTGCTGGTGTCGCCGAGGCTCGCAGACCCTATCGTGGGCATAGCCTGGGGTGTGCTGGTTGGGGGTGTCTTGCAGATCCTCATACAATTAGGCCCTTTAAGGGCCAGAGACGCAATCCCGTTGCTTAGCCTGAAGGTAGTGTCTCCGGGAGTGAGGCGTGTTGCCGCAATGATGGGCCCTGCGGCATTGGGCGTAGCCGTCTATCAGGTCAACATGGTGGTCGACACCCTTGTCGCTTCCTTTCTGCCACCCGGAAGCATTACCTACCTGTGGTATGGAAATCGCCTGATGCAGTTCCCCCTGGGGGTTTTCGGCATCGCACTGGCCACCGCGGCTCTCCCCACCCTGTCGGCCCAGTTCTCCAGCGGGAGGTTCGACGATTTTTCGGAAACGGTATCATTCTCGCTGTCCCTGACCGTTTTCATTGGATTGCCGGCGGCCCTGGGCCTTATCGCTCTGAGGGAACCCATTATCGCCACTCTTTTCGCCAGAGGAGCTTTTGTGGGTCGGGATGTTCTTGGGGCCGCTGCCGCACTCCTTTTCTACTCTGTGGGAATCCCGTTTTTCATCGGGGTAAAGATAATGGGGCGCGCCTTCTTTGCCATGGAAGACACCCGTACCCCCTTTGCCGGGGCCTCCCTCGCAATGGCTGCTAATGTTCTGCTGAATCTTCTGCTCATGGGCCCCATGCTGCATGCGGGCCTTGCCCTGGCGACATCCCTTGCCTCCCTTCTTAATTTTGGATACCTCGCCGTCAGGTTTACCATTGTCAGGGGAAAATCGTGGATGACCGGGGGGCTCCTGAAGGAATCCGCAAAATCCTTGCTGGCAGCCGTTATCATGTTTTCGGCGGTCGCCTCAACTTCAGGGTATTTTGACTGGCTTTCCCTGCACACGCCGGCCCGCGCGGCCGGGCTCCTCGGTTGTGTGGCCATGGGGATTATTGTATACTCAGT
Organism: bacterium BMS3Abin14; assembly: GCA_002897695.1. Lineage (NCBI taxonomy): Bacteria > bacterium BMS3Abin14. The sequence continues at coordinate 20,786 of BDTG01000027.1, read as the reverse complement.
CGCTGCGTTAACTCTCCGGTGTGAGGGCGCAATGGATATCAAGGGAAAGCTTTTCATCTGGCTTAAAAATCTATGAAGGCGCTGATCCAGCGGGTCAAATGGGCCAGGGAACTGTACGAACTGTTTCTCGACAGGTTGGTGGGCATGGGCGTTCCCACCCTGTCCGGTGTTTTTCAGGCTGACATGCTGGTCACCCTGGCCAATGATGGACCGGTGACCATCCTGCTTGAATCAAAATGATTTCAATCCCAGAGTCTGTCGGGGTTTTCCGATGCTCTGCCGTGGAAGGGAATGAATAATGAAGCTGGAACATCTCCTGGTAGGCCCTCTTCAATCGAACTGTTTTATCCTTGGGGATGAAAAAACCGGGGAGGCGGTGGTCATCGACCCCGGCGGTGACGGCGCCCTTATCATCGACCGCATAAAAAGCCGCCCCTGGAATGTGATCGCGATACTCGTAACCCACGCCCACTTCGACCACGTCGGGGCTAATGCCGACATTGTTGAGGCAACCGGGGCTCCGCTCATGGTTCCCCGGCCCTGCGTTGCCCTGCTTGATCAGGCCGCCGAGCAGGCCGGCATGTACGGACTTGAAGTTAAGCCGTCACCCAGGCCCGACCGGCTGCTCGACGACGGCGACACCGTAACGGTCGGAGGGGAGACGATTGAGGTGATTTCCACCCCGGGACATAGTCCCGGGGGGGTCACCTTCAGGACCTCAATCGGTATCTTCCCGGGAGATGCCCTGTTCGCCGGGTCCATCGGAAGGACGGATTTCCCCGGCTCGGATTTTTCGACCCTGATCCGGTCCATAAAGGAAAGAATTCTCGTTCTTCCGGATGATACTCATGTCTATCCAGGGCACGGTCCGGAAACGACCGTCGGGCGTGAACGAAGACATAATCCGTTTCTGCAGGGATAAAGGGGATGATATAGTCCAGAGTCCAGAGTCGGGAGTTCAGAGGGAAGAGGAGAGAAATTAGATGGCGGACCATTCGAATCTTAAGGGAAAGAATGTCCTCCTTGCGGTAACCGGAGGGATCGGGGCCTACAAGAGCGTTGAAATAGCGCGGGCGCTCGTTCGCATTGGCGCTGAGGTGTCGGTGGTTATGACCCGCAACGCCACCCGATTCATCACTCCTCTGACAATGGAGGCCCTGACCCGGAATCCTGTTGGAGTCGATCTCTTTTCCCTTACAGAGAAGAGGTCAATCGACCATATCGAGAGGGGGAGGCGCGCGGATCTGATGGTTGTTGCGCCGGCCACGGCAAACTTTCTGGCCAAAGCTGCTCACGGAGCGGCAGATGATCTGGTGACCACCATCCTCCTGACAGTGGATTGTCCGGTTGTGGTGGCGCCGGCCATGAACTCCAGGATGTGGAACCATCCGGCCGTACGGGACAACATGGCCATTCTTCATTCAAGGGGTGTTTTGTCCATCCCGCCGGGCCATGGTGAACTGGCGTGTGGCGAGGAAGGCCCTGGCCGTCTGGCCGATTTGGAGAACATAATCGACGGGCTTGCCCGGGCTGTTTTTGGACGGGGCGGGGACCTTTCGGAAATCAGTGCCATGGTTACGGCAGGGCCGACCGCCGAACCCCTTGACCCGGTGCGGTTTTTGACCAACCGGTCCAGTGGGAAGATGGGCTATGCTCTCGCCGAAGCGGCACATGAACGCGGCGCCCGGGTTGTTCTCATCTCGGGTCCTTCAAGCCTGCCGCCTCCGGCAGGGGTTCAGGTGGTAAATGTGGACACCGCTGAGGAGATGCTCGCGGCGGCCAGGATCCACATTGTCGAGAGCCAATGGTTTTTGATGGCTGCGGCGGTGGCCGATTACAGGCCGTCGGTCCGGTCGGGAAAGAAGATCAAGAAGTCCGGCAAAAAAAATCTCACCGTTGAACTTGAGGCCAATCCTGATATCCTGTGTGAAATCGCAAAGGAAAAAGGGGACAGGCTTTTTGTGGGATTTGCTGCCGAGAGCGAGAACCTGATAGGAAACGCAAAGGACAAACTTGAGGCCAAATCCCTCGATATGATCGTGGCCAACGACATTACCGAGGAGGGCTCCGGATTCCAGTCCGACAACAACAGGGCGGCCTTGATTCAAAGAGACGGGACCACAGAGGAGCTGCCGCTCCTTCCCAAGAGAGAACTTGCCGACAGGATACTCGATCGCATGCTGAAGCTCTGGCGGATGAAAGCCTCATGAACGATCTGAGGAAGATATATCTTGAATCTATCGGCCTGGATACCGTAATATCCCCGACGGAAAATGTCGTTGCCGGCATGTCCGAAACCTCGGCAAACACAGGGAAACCCGAATCCGGACGGGCGCTGGAGGAACTGAGACGGGCCATTGGGGACTGTCATCTGTGCGCTCTTGGCGCCGGCAGGACCAACCTGGTCTTTGGAGTAGGTAATCCGGATGCCCAGCTCCTTTTTGCAGGTGAAGCGCCGGGCAAGGACGAGGATCTCAAAGGGGAGCCGTTTGTCGGCAGGGCAGGCCGGCTTCTTACAAAGATTATTGAGGCCATGGGGCTTCGAAGATCCGACGTGTATATATGCAACGTCAATAAATGCCGCCCTCCCGGCAACAGAAATCCGGAACCCGAAGAAATCAGCGCATGCAAACCCTTTCTCCTGAGACAGGTCGAGATTGTTTCTCCGAGGATCATCTGCGCACTCGGCAGTTTCGCGGCCCGGACCTTGCTTGAAACCGATGTGCGGATCTCCAGTCTTCGGGGCAGGTTTCACGATTTTAACGGGATCCCTCTCATGCCCACATACCATCCCTCTTTTCTCCTGCGTAATCCCAATGCGAAGAAGGATGTCTGGAGCGACATGCGAATGATCATGGAACACCTCTGAAAGAGACTTTTTTGCGAGGTTGTCAAATTTGAAACTTCGAATTGTTGCCCTTTTCCTTGTGCTGGTCATGACCGGTGCAACGGTTACAGTGAAGGTTCTCACGAATCCGAAACTCAAGGATGTTATTCGCAACCTTCTGACCGAACAGGCAAGGAAACATCTTGGGGTCGAGCTTCATATCGGGAGGCTTGATTACAATGCGTTCCTGACCGGTCTTTCCCTTGAGAATGTCACACTGAAAGACCTGAAGGGCAAGACAGGGGAAATCTCGATTAGAAGACTGGGGGTGAGATTCGATCCCTTCTCGGTTTTCAGGGGCACGATCGGCATCAGGGAACTCCAGGTGGAGGGCATTGACCTGGATGTGGTTCGGGAGATGGACGGGACCATCGAAGTAAAGCCCCTTCTCCCTTTCCGGCAAAAGGGAAAATCCACTTCAGGCCTTGCAAACCTGGGGCTGATACGCATCCAGGTAAATAGCGTTGTCCTCCAGAATTCCCGTGTTTCGTACCACGACCTGCCCGCCGGGATCGATGTGGGGCTTGATGATGTTCTCGTCAGGCTCGACCACAAGGTTTTCGACTCTCCCGGCCATGGGAGCCTCTCCTTTCATGCCGATAATGGAAAAGTGGTGTGGAGGGCTTTTCCAAAGGGCCGTATGATCAGCATTCAGTCCTTACAGGCGGAGATGAGGTTTACCCCCACCGAACTCCTCGTGTCCAGGTTCAGTCTCCTCAGCAAACCTCTTGAAGTCAACTTTACCGGCACGCTTCCCCGGAGCCAATCAGCGCCTTTTTCAGGATCAATGTCCATTACCGCGGACATCGGGAAGCTGCCGTGGCTGATCGGAGGCGCAGCGGGTAAATTGCGGCTGGAGGGTGAAATAGGGGGTGATATCCGCTCACCCCGCTTTTCCGGTAAAATGGAGAGCAGAGAGGTTCTTATCTATGGGAGAAGCTTGAAAAATATCACTGCCCGTCTTTCCCTGGACGATGACCATGCCGGCCTTGAGGGGTTAAATGCCCTTTATCGCGGTGAAAACCTGGAAGGGAGCATGAAAGTGGGATTTTCGAAAGGTCTTCCTTTCAAAGCTGCCCTTTCCACAGGTGAATACCCTTTGGCCAAACTTTTCCGGGAGGTGTCCGAGAGTCCATCCCCGGTGGAAGGAAGCCTCTCGGCACAGTGCAGCATGGAGGGGTACCTTTCTCCCGGCAAGAGTAATGGGCGTATTAAGGCAGGCCTCAAGGGAACCGCAAACCTTTCCAGCGGACCGGATACCCGGAGGATTTTTGAATTTGATCTGTCCGGGGCCTACTCAGGTTCCACCTTTATTCTCGATCGGTTAAAGGCAGCCTCCGAATCGTTGGCAGTGGAGATGTCCGGCGCCCTGGGGCCGTCGGGGCCGGACCTTAAGGTCAAACTCACCGAGTCCGACCTGGGATCCTGGAAAAATTTTTCGTGGGCCAGGAATGCAGGGGGCATTCTTCAGGCTGATGGCGAGGTGTCGGGGGGCTGGAAGAACCCTCAGGCAAATCTGGACATTATTTTTCAGAATCCCACTATCGGGGGGTATGCCGCCGATTTTCTCAAGGCGCATGTGCAGATCGATTCAAGAGGGATTACCTGCCCACTTGCATCCCTCAAGGTGGGCACCACTGTAGTGACCTTGCAGGGCAAGTTGCCATGGAAAGGGGGGGGACACGGGGGTGAGTGGTCGGTAGGAACCTCCAACGGCAGGGTGGAGGATATCCTTAAGGTCTTTCATGTCCCATTGGACCTTTCCGGCGAGATCGCCTTGCAGATGGATTTCTTCCTTCGCAACGGTTCATTGACCGGAAAAGGCGACAGCGTCCTGCGGAAAATCAGACTGGATGGGGAGGTGTTTGAACGGTCGGATTTTCACATGGTTCTCAAGGATGGAGAACTGGCGTTCGACAAAATAGAGCTGACGAAGGAAGGGAAACTGATGGTCGGACGGGGGAGCATAGGGGGCGGTCGTTTCCGTGCTCAACTGGCAACGGTCTACGGCGTTCCCCTGGAAAGCATCTGGTTGCTGAGGGAGCTCAAGGCCCCCCTCAGCGGAGAGATTAATTTTACCGCCGGCATCTCCGGCGGTCTGGACGGAAAGGACATTGAGGGGGCCGCCTTCGTTAAATGGGACCAGATCAATTTCGAGGGAAGATCCTGGGGAAGCGGCAAAGGTAATTTTCACCTGAAAGGGAAAACCCTGAAAGGAAATGCCGAGTTCATCAGCGGCAAATTCGCCGCCGAGGTCACAGTGGACCTTTCCGGGGAAATTCCATTCTACGGAACCATTCGGACACTGGAGAAAGCGAACCATCAGGACCTGAACAACTTTTTCGGATTGGGCATCCCCTCCGGGTATGCGTCCGGGGAGTTGCTTGCGCAGGCCAGCGCCAGAGGAGTTCTTTTTCACCTGAACAGGACCGAGGTTAAGGGCACTATCGATGAGGCCGGGTTCAATATACGGGGTATTGATTTCAGGCTCACCAGCCCGGCACATTTTACTTACCAGCCTGAGCGCGGCATCAGGTTTGCCGATCTCCGGCTCGCTTCCGGAGAATCGGTGTTAAGAGGAGCGCTTACGATCGCTCCCAGGGGGATCATCGAGGGAAACATGGAAGGGGAGATCGACCTGGGGGGGTTTTCGTATCTGAAGCCCACAGTCAATTCCTTTTCCGGCCGTGCCGAGGTTCACCTGAGGATATCGGGCACCCTTTCACAGCCTGGCCTGAGCGGGTATCTCAATATCCGGGGCGCATCCTGTGTCGCCCATCTTCCATTTCCCCTGAAGGCCGAGCACCTTGATGGACGCATTGAAATTATCAATGACAGGCTCCATTTTGATGCGATCACCGGAAATGTGGGCAGGGGAACGATTGAGATGGATGGGGATCTCATTATGGAGGGTTTTACCCCGGTCCGGGGCCGGCTCCAGTGGAAAGGGGAGGGGATCTCCGTGGATTTCCCGGAGGGTCTATCCACCTCGATCCGGGCCTTGATCATTCTGAGCCTTGATGGAAAAAAGGGTGCTATCCGGGGCAGTGTGAAGATGGACGAGGGAAAGTACACCAGGGAAATCAACATAGACAACCCGCTTTCCCTCCTCGGTGAAAGCGCGAAAACTACGGGGCGCGTTGTTCCGGCCGGGGAAGTGGAAAACGGCGGGACGGGCCGCTTTGCCCTGGACATAGAGATGAAAACAATAACCCCCATTAAAGTTGACATGAAATTGCTGCGAGGTGATGCAACGGGAACCCTCCACCTCCAGGGGACCGTGAGAAAGCCGGTTTTGACGGGCCGCTTCTTCATGGGCGAGGGAAAAATCATCTACAGGGGAAAATCGTTTGAAATATCCAGGGGCATCGTCGGATTTTTTAATCCGCAGGTAATCGAGCCCAACTTCGATTTTTCGGCCAGAACGGACGTCAGCGGGTTGGACCGTGACGGCCGGCTGCGGGACTATACCGTGGAGCTGTTAGCCAATGGAGTGCCCTCTAAATTCAAGCTTGATCTCGTCTCATCTCCACCTTTAAGTGAAACGGATATCCTTTCCCTGTTGAATTGGGGAGCAGTCAGTGAGAAAGCCTTCGGGTCCGGGGGGAACGTGTCGGCCACCGAGGCTGCCCTTTTCCTTTCCAGCGAACTGAAGGGCAGCCTTGAATCGGGCGTCCGGAAGATCACCGGATTTGACCGTGTTGTGATTGATCCGGTCACCGTCAGCAGGACAGGAGGAACGACATCCAGGATAAGATTGGACAAGCGTCTCGGGGAAAGATTGTCGCTGAGCGCTTCGGCGCCCATCCTGAGCCGGGAGAAACCCGATATTTCTCTTCGCTACAAGCTCCTGGACAGTTTTTCCCTGGTCGGTGAGGAACGGGGCGAAGGGAATTTCAACCTGGACCTGGATTTTCAGTTCGAGATACGGTGATGAAGAGAGCTTTCCTCGCATCGCTGTTAACACTTATCCTTCTGCTCCCCTCCGCAGCTCCGGCGGGGGCGTTGCCGTCCATCCTCTCCTTTGCCGGGAAGACTGTACGACATGTGTCCTACGAGGGGCTCGAATTTCCTCAGTCCGAGTTTGATGCTCTGGTCCCCATAGCCGTGGGGAAAGCGCTGGAGCCCCCTGACATCAGGAACGGCATCAGGAATCTCTACCGCACCGGGCTTTTCGACAGGGTCGAGGTGTTGGGAAGGGCTCTTCCTGACGGTGTCTCGGTCCTGTTTCGCATATTTCCCAGAAAATGGCTCAAGGAGGTGCGTTTTGAAGGCAACCTCCACATCCCTTCCAGCAGCCTTTTAAGGAAAATTGATCTTGGAAAAGAGGAGGAAATTACGTCCGCAAGGCTTGAGAAAAACAGGTCGAAAATTGAAAATTACTATTTATACCGGGGATTCAGGGACATTAAAATCGCCTACAGGAGTGAGGTGGGGCCTGATCAGAAGACCGATATTATCTATCAGATTCTGGAGGGTCCCCAATATCCGATAACCGATGTCAGACTTCGTGATGATCCGGGTATTTCCCGTTTCAAGGTGCTTTCACTGACTGCGTCCATGCCCGGCGAAACAATGGACGGGGTTGTCCTTGATCGTGATGTGGTGAGGATCGAGAAATACCTCAAGGGCAAAGGCTATTACTATCCTGAGGTCAGCTATGGTATCGCGCCGGATGCCCGAGTGAAAAAGGGCGTGGTAGTTACCTATAAAATCGTCCGTGGAGATCGATTCAAGCTGTTTGTGACTATTGATCGTCCGGATCAAAAGATCAGGCCGTTCCAAAAAATGCTCAAGAGATCATTCATGGAGGAGAATGGACCCGGAACGGCAAAGGCAAAGGCCGCGAAAATGGTCATGAGAAAAATCCTCGATGACGGATTTCCATTGGGCTCCCTTCGGTGGATCGACAGGACACCGGTCCCGGGAGAGAGGGAAATAACCCTGGATGTCACACTTGGATTCAGGGCTGTTTTTGGGTCTCTAACCATTGATGGAGCGGAGTCCATGACGTTGGAAAAGATAATGAAGTCGCTGGAAATTGCTGAAGGGGAGCCATTCGTGCGCAGCCGGCTTGACTCCGGGGTAAAAAGGCTGAAGAGAGCATACCGGGACCGGGGATACCTCGCTGCGAAGGTAACCCTCAAAGCCCTCTCTTTTGATCAGTCCCGGAATCCCGCGACCAGCCCGATCCATATCATTGTGGACGAGGGATCGCAGACCCTGGTGGGATCGATAGCAATAAATAATTCTCCATATTCGCTCGATGAGACCAGGGAAGTTATGGGAATTCGTGCAGGTATGCCCTACGTGCCTGAACAGGTCGATGCAGGGCGAAGCGCTCTGCTTGGCAGGTTGGGACGTGATGGCTACCTCTACGCTTCCATCACGCCAGTGGATGCCAAGCCGGAGAAGAACGGGATGATGGATTTAATCCTGGGTGTATCGTCCGGGGCACGGGTGCGTTTGGGAAGCCTTGTCGTTCGTGGAACCGAAAAAACAGACAACAGGATAATCAGACGAGCTCTCGGACTGAAAAGGGGGGATCTGTTAACCGCGAATAGCCTCATTGAGGCCCAGCAGCGGGTTTACGATCTTGATATTTTCGCTACCGTGGACATCGGGTTTGCAGATAAACAGATCCCCGGCCCTGTCAAGGATGTCATCGTCCAGGTCACTGAGCGCGCAAGATATGCCATCGGCCTGAAGCTGGGTTTCGGCAGTGAGGATCGATTTCGGACCCAGCTGTCCGTTACCAACCGTAACGTATCCGGCATGGCGCGCTCATTGACCTTGAGCTTCAAAACCAGCTCCGTGATAAACCTGGAGTCCCTGGTGTACAGGCATCCGTATTTCCTGGGCAAACAGATGGATTTTACGTCCTCATTGAGCGGTCTCCGGGAAAAAAATATGAGCTACAGCGAGGATACGAAAGCCATCTCCCTTAAACTGAAGCGGGATGTAACCAGGAGGATAACGGGGATCGTGGAATACACTTTTAAGGGACAGGATATCTTTGATGTCTCCCCCGGTGTCGTACTCTCTCCGCAGGATCAGGGGTCCACCAATGTTGCGCTGGTTGCTCTGGAAGGTATCTATGAGAGCCGTGATGACATTCTGGAGCCCGGCAGTGGAACACTGGGACAGATACGATTGAATGTGGCCTCCGGATACCTGGGCTCCGAGGCGGAGGATTACGGGGCTGAGATCTCTATCCATCGGTATTTTTCCCTGGGGCAGGGCTTTGTGTTCGCGGGCCTTGCCAGGGGGGGGATTGTCCACGGTTTTGGAAAAAGCGATCAGGTGGCCATCGGCCAACGCTTTTTCCTCGGCGGGATGACCTCTGTCAGAGGATATAAACTGGACAATCTGGGGCCGAAAGACGCAGGTGAAAACCCAGTTGGGGGGAATTACATGGTCAACCTGAACGGGGAACTCAGATACCCTGTCTACAGGTCCATTGGAGGCGTTATTTTTGTAGATTCTGGAGCCGTGTGGCTCAACCAGGCGCCCTTCGACGACTCTACCCTCAGAGTCTCAGCCGGTATGGGTATCCGGTTCTCGACCCCTGCCGGGCCGTTAAGCCTGGACTACGGATACAAGCTGAACCCCGCTACGGACAAGGAGAGCCGGTACAGGGTCCATTTCAGCATCGGCCACGCGTTCTAGGAAAAAGTTCAACGTCCAACGCTTGCCACGGTCTAGTCCGCAGGACGAGACGGAAGGTTTACGCGAAGGCTGGTTGATGAGCCCTAAGCTGGCTGTACTGTGGAAAAAAAAGGTCTGGCATGTGTGACGTCTAGCTGTTTTATCGTATTGGACATTGGACATTGGACATTGGACGTTCTTTGTCGGTGGTTCAGTCCCCTGTCCCGGCCTCGGAGGCCCGGTCCAGGACCATCTCGATCCTCTCGTAGGCGGCCGATGGGTCGAGGCTCTTGTCAAGAAAAGCGGCAGCCCCCTTTTCCCGCACGATCTGAATGTCCTCGTGGCTGTCGTGGACCCCGGTCATGACGATGATAGGGGGGGCAGGGCGGGCCGACTTATCCAGATGCTCAAGGACATCAAAGCCCGACATCCGGGGCATCTGAAGGTCCAGAAGGATCAGCTCAAAAAGGTCAGGCGCACCCTCATATATCTCAAGGGCCTCCTGGCCGTCGACGGCGGTCTTTACCCTGTGGCCGTGGCTGATGAGAAGGTCGGACATCATGGTGCGAAAGAAAGCGGTATCGTCGGCCAGTAGGATGTATTTATTGTTTCCCGCCGGTGTCCCTGGAGACGGCGACGATTTCTGCGGCCTCGGAGAATCCTGGATGAGGTGTCGCCAATTCGGAGGCAGCTGGACGGTCGTCTTTGTCCCGCAAACTGAACAGCCGATCCGGAATCCGGCCTCCGGAATCTTTTCGGAATCGAAAATATACTCCTTCGAACAGAGAACACATGTGAGTTTCATGGCAGCTCTTTCCCCGCGAAAACTGATGATAGTGTCTCAAAAAATTCACCTGTCTGCATGCGATGCACAGGCAGGTTTGTAGTTTATTGCTCCGTTATGAACCTGTCAACCGTATCCAGATTAACCATTTCGAAGGTAGCAGGAAGACAAATAAGATGTCAACGCATGGATTTGCGAGCAGCTGGATGACCTTTTTCAAAATCATCAATAAATTGACAGGACGTGGGGCATGGCATAGACTTTTGAACTCTGGAATGAACCCTGCTGAGGAGGATGGACCGGAGATGAGGCACCCATGCGGTTTTTTCCTTCCGGCGGCGCTTACGGCTGTTTTTCTCTGCGCAGGAACTGCGTGGGCCTCAGCCGGCACACCGGGCTGGATGGTGTTGGACAGGATTGTCGCCGTCGTTGGGGATGAGCCGGTTCTGCTGAGCGACCTGCTGATGGAGAACGATCTGGGCCTCCTTGAACCGGCCAGTGACCGGGCGGGCCAAGACGCCCTCCTGGAGCCGTTTCTGAACAGGCTGATGATCATCAGGGAGGTCGGTGAGGCGGGCAGTTTCAGGCTGTCGTCGGGACAGATAGACGCGGCCTTCAAAGGTTATCTCTCCCGATTCTCCTCTCGGGAGGCCTTCGACCGGAAGCTCCAGCGCTGGGGAATTGATGAAAAAGAAGTGGCAAGGCGCCTCGCCGAAGGTCTGATCGCCTCTCTGTATACGGAGAGCCGGATACGCTTCTTCGTGGGGGTCCTTCCTTCAGATATTACACGAGAGTACAATGACAATCCGGGTCGATGGGGCGGTCGGGGGATCAATGAGGCATGGAATGACATCAAGGATTTTCTCAAGGCGAGGGCCTTTCAAAAGGAGATGGACAGGTGGCTTGCGACCCTGCGGGCACGTTATGGCCTGAAAATCATCAAATGGGAAGGAGATAACGGGAGTTGAAATACCTTCTGGCAGTGAGGGATACTTTTTCCGCGGCGCATCGTCTTGCAGGCAGCGGCGGGCGGTGTGAGAACCTGCATGGCCACAATTTTGCGGTGGAAATAAAGGTTGAGGGCGCCAGGCTTGACGGTGCCGGCATGGTTGTCGATTTTACCGTCCTGAAAAACATTCTTCGAACTATCCTGATTGACCTCGATCATACAGACCTGAATTCGGTTCCGGCATTCTCGGGGCAAAGCCCATCGTCCGAAAGGATTGCCGGGTACGTTTTTGAGAGGGCCGAGGAACTCCTGTCGGACCTGGATGTGGGGGTTGCGTCGGTAACCGTAAGCGAATCCCGAAATGCTTCCGCCACTTACCTGCCCTGAGGTCTGCCGGAAACTCCATGCAGGTTCAGGGGAGCGTGGTAGAAAGGAAGACGATGATGCAGATCATTGACGCGCATGTTCACATCGGAAGAAGGCACCTTCCCATGGAATCGGTTCAGGCCATTTTGGACAAGGCCGGCGCCGACAGAGCTGTAATTTTCGCCGATCCCGAGAGCGGTGACATCCCGGACGATAACGCGTACGTCCTTGATTCCGCAAAGAAGGAAGGGCATATACCCTTTTTCTATGTGGGCGGCAATGCATACAGCACAAACCGGCCTTTTGACGGGTTGCCTGACCCAGAGGTCCTCGATGGATACAGCGGCATCAAATGGCACTGCTGGTTTACCCCGGCCCACGATTTCGGCGGCACACATCTCGGAATGGATGAGGACCGAATTCATCAGGTTCTGACGGAACCCCGGATGGCCGCGCTCATGGAAAAGGTCATGGAGATGGATGTCCCGGTAAACTTTGAGGAGCATTTCGATATAACACAGATCTTTGTGGATCTGTATCCCGGTGTCAAGGTCATCATCCCGCACATGGGCGCTCTCAATGGCGGGACCGAAAGAGTTCTGGCCTCGGTGGGGCGCAGAGAAAACGTCTACTTCGACGTGAGCCTGGCCGGCATTTCCGCTGATCTGGTTGAGAGTTTCGGAGTGAGAAAATTCCTTTGCGGTTCGGATTATCCATACGGCAGCCCTGCCTGGAGCATCGACAGGATAAGGAAACTTAATGTGACGGAGGAGGAACGCGCGGCCATCTTTTCCGGAAACGTTCTGCGATTGACCGGGATGGAGTAAAGGCGGTCCACCGCGACAAAGCCAAATATTTCACCACGGAGCCACGGAGGTCACGGAGAACCCCCTGAAGCTTTGGGTCTCGGCCGTACGACATCAAGGCGCATTGGTTTCTCGCGGAGGACGCCGAGGGCGAGAGGAAGGCTTTGGGTAAGGGAAAGTCAGAACCAATAACAGGAACATAAGGAGACCGCATGAGAAAAGAATCGCTGGATTTTCTTCAGAAACTCATCGATACCCCCAGCCCTTCCGGTTTCGAGGGGCCCGCTCAGGAGGTATGGCTCAACAGGACATCCCCCTTCTCCGACGAGATCAGCGTTGATGTCACCGGAAACGTTATCGCGGCCCTCAACCCGGGGGGAAGCCCAAAGATCATGCTGGCAGGTCATTGCGATGAGGTCGGATTCATGGTCAAGTACATATCGGATGAGGGATACATTTCCTTCACTCCGATAGGCGGGGTGGACATTCATATCGTTCCAGCCAGACGGGTCGCCATACACACATCCCGGGGGGCTGTTCCGGGGGTGGTGGGGAAAAAACCGATCCACCTGCAGGACCCCTCATCGCGGTCCTCCCAGAAGCTGGAATGGCATAGCCTCTGGATAGATATTGGATCCGGCAGCCGCAAGGAGACGGAAAAACTGGTAGCCCTGGGGGATCCCATCACATTTACCGACGGGTTCGACCGGCTTGCGGGGGACATCGTGGTAGGACGGGCGTTCGACGACAAGGTGGGCAGTTTTCTTGTCTCGGAGGTCGTTCGCATACTCTCGAAAAAGAAGATCAAAGCCGCTCTCTACTCGGTGTCCACGGTGCAGGAGGAGTTGGGTCTTCGAGGGGCGAAGACGAGCGCGTACTGGGTCGATCCGGATGTCGGTATTGCGGTGGACGTGACATTTGCCTCCGACCACCCTGAGATCGACAAGAAGCAGGTCGGCCAGATCTCCGTTGGAAGCGGGCCCGTTGTCGCACGAGGGGCCAACATCAACCCCAGGGTGTTTGAACGGATCCTGGAAGTGGCCGGTTCGGAAAAAATCCCCTGTCAGGTGGAACCCTCTCCCCGGGCCACGGGGACCGACGCAAACGTCATCCAGATGACAAGGTCGGGGGTGGCGGCCGGGCTTGTCGGTATCCCGAACCGCTACATGCACACACCCGTGGAGATAATCTCGCTGAAGGACCTGCAGAATACGGCGAAGCTCCTGGCAGCCTACGTACAATCGTTAAAACCAGGCGACAGCTTTATTCCTTTCGGTAAAAGGTGAGGATAATCTCCGGATCAGCAAAGGGACGGCCGATCCTCTGTCCTCGTGGTCTCAGGACCCGTCCCACCTCGGATCGGGTCCGGGAGGCTATTTTCTCCATTATAGGGGACAGGGTAAAGGGAACCGGGGTGGTTGACCTTTTTGCCGGTACGGGGGCCTATGGCCTGGAGGCTCTCAGCCGGGGGGCGCTGAAGACCACGTTCGTGGACAGGAGCTCCACGGCGGCCCGATTCATCAGGAAAAACGCTGCCGTATGCCGTTTCGAGAGCCTTTCCAGCGTGGTCACCGCTCCCGTAGTTCCTTTTATTATAAACGGGGGGATAACCGATGGGACCGGGCTTGTTTTCGTTGATCCGCCCTATGGCGGCAGCGAGGGAATAAAGACCTTGATGGCCCTATCTGAAAATGCTAAGTCCCTCACGGGAGGCCTCCTCGTTTTTGAATGTTCCTCTTTCGATGAGCCTGATGTGATCCCGAGCGGCCTGGAGATTACGGACAGGAGAAGGTATGGCGACACGGCTGTTATCTTTTTGATGGTGTCGTAGAATGAACACCCGGTGAGGGAGGTTAAGATTGGCGACCTTTGCTGTTTATCCTGGAACTTTTGACCCTATAACCCATGGACATGTGGATCTTATCCGAAGGGCAAGCAACATCTTTTCAAAGCTGACCGTCCTGGTGGCGGCTGATGTCAAAAAGACGCCCATGTTTTCAGCCAAGGAAAGGGCCGCAATGGTTCACGAGGCCATCGGTGATATTCCAGACAACGTGGAGGTAAAGGTTTTTTACGGCCTTCTGGTCGAAGAGGTCGAAAAACTGTCCGCCCGTGTTATCATCCGGGGGTTGAGAGCCGTCAGTGATTTTGAGTTTGAGTCCCAGATGGCGTTGATGAATAAGAGGCTCGATCCCTTGATTGAGACATTCTTCATGATCAGTCGGGAGGAATACGCCTACCTCAGTTCCAGTTTTGTCAAGGAAATCGCCAGCCTCGGCGGTGACGTGGGCACGATGGTCTCGAAGGGTGTGGCCGAAAAACTGCGCATGCGTTACCGGGAGAAGGGGCCGGCCGGACCACAGTGAACCACGGTGGGGAAACACACGGAAGCGGGATACTTGCATCCCTCTGCGCTCGTGTGCGTGGGCGAGGATTACGCATCGTTTTTCCAGAGGGTGACGATGAAAGGATCCTGGATGCATCCTTCCGGATTATCAAGGATCGGATTGCGGAAGTCATAATACTGGGCAACCCCGATTCCGTGGGGCGTCTGGCGGGTCGTCGCGGACTTGATCTGGGAGCCGCCTCTGTTGTCGATCCTGTCGACAGTCCCCTTCTGGATGGGTTCGCCGATGTCTACCACGAGTTGCGCCGGCATAAGGGGGTGACTGCCCGGTCCGCGGTCCGCGAGATCGCCGATCCCATAGCCTTCGCCGCAATGATGGTCCATACCGGCAGAGCTGACGGTTTTGTCGCGGGTGCGGTGACTACAACGGGGAGGGTTGTCAGAAACGCCCTCCGTATCATCGGAAAAATGGAAGGTGTGGAGGTCGTATCGAGCTGTTTCATTATGGTTATGCCCGTCAGGGAATATGGTGAAGATGGTGTGTTTATCTTTGCGGATTGTGGAATAATTCCGGATCCCACCCCTCCGCAATTGGCGCAGATCGCCATCTCTGCCGCTGAAAGCTGCAGGTTTTTTCTCGACGTCGAACCACGGGTGGCCATGCTCTCCTTTTCGACCCATGGGAGCGCCCGCCATCCCCGAGTGGACAGGGTCCGCGAGGCAACCCGCCTGGTCTCGGAGAGGGAACCGGGCCTTATCGTTGACGGGGAGATGCAGATCGACGCTGCCATAGTCCCTACGGTTGCGGGGCGGAAGATGCCGGGCAGCCACTTGGCCGGCAGGGCCAACGTCCTTGTTTTTCCGGACCTGGATTCCGGGAATATCGCGTATAAGTTGGTGGAACATCTCGCCAATACCGTTGCCGTCGGCCCCATCCTTCAGGGTCTGAAGAGGCCTGCAAATGACCTATCCCGGGGATGCAGTATCGACGACATAATTAACGTTGCGGCCATTACCGCTGTTCAGGCCGCACGGATAAAATAAGGGGGGTAAAGAAAATGGACTTTGCGAAGAGAGTAAAAGGAATAAAACCGTCGCCTACCCTTGCTATTACCGCAAAGGCGAAGCAGATGAAGGCGGATGGCCTGGATGTAGTGGGGTTCGGCGCCGGTGAGCCGGATTTCGACACCCCGGAAAACATCAAGGCGGCCGCGATCAAGGCGCTGAAGGACGGTTTTACCAAGTACACACCCGTGCCCGGCACCAACGAGGCCCGGGACGCCATTATCGGCAAGCTTAAGCGTGATCAAGGCCTCGATTATGAGCGTAATCAGATAATTATCTCATGTGGAGCGAAACACACGCTTTACAACATTGCCCAGGCCCTGTTCGATGAGGGGGATGAAATAATCATCCCGGCCCCATACTGGGTTTCGTATCCTGCCCAGATCATCCTCGCGGGGGCCGAACCCGTCATCGTCGAGACAAGGGAGGAGAACGGTTTCACTGTGACCATCGAGGATCTTGAAAAGGCAGCGAACAGCCGTACGAGGGCTCTCATATTAAACAGCCCTTCCAACCCGACCGGCGCCGCATACGCACGCGGGCAAATGGAGGACATAGCCGAGTTTGCCAGACAAAAGGATATACTGGTGATATCAGACGAAATCTATGAAAAACTGATTTACGACGATTTCAAGTTCATCAGTATCGCCCAACTGCCGGGCATGCAGGAGAGAACTGTCCTGGTCAACGGGTTGTCCAAGAGCTACGCCATGACCGGCTGGAGGATAGGATATGCCGCCGGGCCGGCAGATCTGGTGGCGGCCATGACCAAGATCCAGAGCCAGAGTACCTCTAACCCGACATCCTTCGCTCTGCCGGCAACAGTCGAGGCGCTCAGTGGTCCTCAGGACTCCGTGGAGGCAATGCGGACGGAATTCGACAAAAGACGCCGGTTCATTGTGGACCGGCTCAACAACATGGATTCGGTAAGCTGCTTCACCCCGCTGGGGGCGTTCTATGCCTTTCCCAACTTCTCCAGCCTGTATGGCCGTTCCTTCAAGGGGAAAAAGATCCAAAATTCCACGGATCTGGCCGATTACCTGCTGGATGAGGCAAAGGTAGCCGTTGTTCCCGGAATAGCTTTCGGCGCCGATGATTTTGCCAGGCTGTCATACGCATCTTCCATGGAAAACATCACCAAGGGGCTGGATCGCATTGAGGCGGCAATAGCCCTGTTGGAGTAGAATCATGAGACTGGCACGGTTTCAACCGCGGGATTTTCCAAGAGAATCCCCCGAGTTTTCCCCGGTTGTCTGGGGTGTGGTTGATGGGGATTGGGTGCGGGAGCTGAAGGCCCCCCCCTTCGATGGCGTGGAGTTCGGCAATTCCAGACATCCCCTGGCTGACGTCAGGCTATGTTCGCCTGTTAAACCCGGAAAAGTCGTTGCCATCGGCCTGACCTACAGGGAACACATCCGTGAGATGGGCCATGACATGCCTGAAGAACCCATGATCTTTTTTAAGGCCGTTACCTCTGTCATCGCTGCCGGGGAGTATATCGAACTTCCGGCGGAATCGGCGCGGGTGGATTATGAGGGGGAACTGGCTGTGGTGATAGGCAAGCGCTGCCGCCGGGTTCCACGGGAGGATGCGAAGAACGTGATCCTTGGCTACACGATCCTGAACGATGTGACTGCAAGGGACCTTCAGAGAAAGGACGGCCAGTTCGCCAGAGCCAAAAGCTTCGACACATTCTGTCCTCTGGGCCCGTGGATTGAAACTGAGCTGGATCCCACCTCGGTCAGGATTACCACCGTGGTCAATTCAGAATTACGTCAGGATGCCGGTACCGCCTCCATGTTGTTTGACCCCTTCCATCTCATTGCCCACATCAGCTCCGCGATGACGCTGGAACCGGGCGACGTCATTGCCACGGGAACACCGTCGGGGGTGGGTCCACTGAAAGAGGGGGATGAGGTGTCGGTAGCCGTTGAGGGGATCGGGGTGTTGACCAACCCCGTCCGGAGGGAGGTTATTTGAGCCGGGCCGCCGGAAAAATGCCTGATCCAGGACCTCCCCTTGCCATAACCATGGGCGATCCGGCCGGGGTCGGGCCGGAGATAATCGCGTTGGCCATGGAGGATGAGGCCCTCCGGCGCCGCTGTATTGTGCTCGGCAATCGTGACCGTCTTGCGGCCGGCGCCCGGAAAGCCGGGAGCCCGACGCGCTATCGCCTTATAAGCGACCCGGAAGGGGCCGGGTCCATGAAACCCGATGTGCCCCTGCTGGAAGTGGCGGATGTCCCGCGGGGATTGCCGTTCGGCCGACTGAATCCGGCTGCCGGCGAGGCCGCCTATCAATGTCTCATTCGCGCCATTGATCTGGCGTTGGAAGGCAAAGTCTCAGGTATTGTAACCGCCCCGCTCAACAAGGAATCTCTTCACCAGGCCGGACACCCCTATCCCGGGCATACCGAAATTCTGGCCGAGCGTACCGGGTCCAGGGACTACGTCATGATGCTTGCCGCCGGAGGCATGCGGGCTCTTCACGTGACCACCCACATTCCCATATCCCTGGTGTCCCGGAATATCTCTCTTGAACGGGTTCTCAGGGTCATGCACCTGGGTAACGACGCACTGGTAAGGATGGGTATTGTCAAACCGCGGCTGGCGGTGGCGGGTCTTAATCCCCATGCGGGCGAGGGAGGCATCTTCGGTGACGAGGAAACCGATATCCTTATCCCCGCTGTGAGTGCAGGATTGAAGGAGGGGTTTGATGTCAGCGGGCCGATCCCTCCCGATGTGGTTTTTCTCAGGATGTACCGTGGACATTATGACGCCGTGATTACCATGTACCATGACCAGGGCCATATCCCCTTGAAGCTGCTGGCTTTCGAATCCGGCGTGAACGTAACCCTCGGGCTTCCCATTGTCAGAACGTCCGTAGACCATGGCACTGCTTTCGATATAGCGGGAAAAGGGCTTGCGGATCCCAGCAGCCTCGTTGAGGCCATCCGGCTCGCTGCCGGGCTTGTCGGCCGAGATATCCAATGAGAGGGCACTTCAGATACCGGCTGTTTTTTCTGCCCCTGACGGTTTTGATGTTTACGGTCCCTCTTCTGCCTGCTGCGTCAACTGCCGATCCTGTGCTGTCTGTGGGCGAACCTGCGTTGTCTGTGAACGAAATTGTCGTGGGTGTTCCCCTTGCCCTCTCCGGCCCCCACGAGGTCATTGGACGGATGGCGCGGGACGCCTATCTTCTCGGGATGGATGATGTCAATTCCCGCGGTGGTATCAACGGCCTGGATCTGAAACTGGATATCCGGGATACCATGGGGCGGCCCGATATTGCACGGGCCATCGTTGCGCACTTCATCAAGGATAAGCAGTACCCCGTTGTGATGGGGGGCCTCAGTTCCAGAGTAACCCGGGAACTGGCCTCGAAGTGCGAAATTTACGGTGTTCCCTACCTGTCAGTCAGCGGCGCTGACGATTCAATCACCCGGAGGGGATACAGAGGCGTCTTCAGGTTGAATCCGACCTTTTCAATGTATGCCGACGGTATTATCGGGTTTTTGCGGGACGCCGTACGGCCGGGGAAGATCGCTGTCGTCGGGGAGCGGACTTCCTACAGCGCCCGTATTTCAGATTTACTGGCCGCCGCCGGACAGGGCGCAGGCTGGATAATCGACCGGTTTGACTACGACGTGGGGGCCGGGATGCCGCCATCCTATATTGACCGGATTGAGGAGTTCAGTCCTGACGTGGTTGTCATGTTTACCTACCCCAGGGAGACGGTGTCCATCATGGGGACAATCAAGGGGAAAGTGTCGGGAGTCAGGGCATACATCGATGGGCTGCCCTCCCCGTCCGACCCGGGTCATTTCTGGACAGGGGGGGAGGGGCGGAACGGTCTCCTTTCTTTGACCATCTGGTCGCCCCGCCTGCAGTTTCCCGGAGCGGAATCTTTCTCTCGAAAATACCTTGCCAGGTTCGGGGTTGAGCCGGACTATCACGCGGCGGAAGCATATGCGGCTGTCCAGGTTGTGGCGGCGGCCCTGTCCGTGGCCGGAACCCTCTCCCCGGGCGAGATACGGGACGCACTGTCCAAAACCCGGCTCAACACGGTATTCGGCCCGGTTTCCTTCCAATCCGTTGACGGATATCAGAATCAGAACATCCTGCCCACCTTCGTGGGGCAGTGGATCGACGGCAGGGACGAAATCGTGTGGCCGCCTGAGTACAAAACGGCCGATATGGTTATCCCCGGCGTGGATGGGTTGCCCAAGAATATCAATTTCGTCCAGGCCCACAAAGGGCTCAATTCGGCCCACAGGGCCGTGAGCGAGAGGGGTGTTCCACCGATGAGCAGTGGCTTGATACCCTTGAAGATGAGTACCAGATCAACGGGCAGACCGCCTATTCTGTCTGGAAATGCGCATCCGCCAGCCTTGCTAAACCTCCTTCGTTAAAATTTCGGAGGTCAGGAGCTACGGCCGGCATGCCCTGGACATTGGACCTTGGACTCTGGACTGCCCTACCCCGTAGCTCGGAGAGCGAAGGTGAAAGAGCCATGAATTCAATGCACGTTGCTTTAATGGGGAGATGGTGTTAAGAGAACCTATTTTTCCGACGTACCCGCGGCGGCGAGGGGAGAGGCCGGCCGCCCGTTTCTATTTGAGGGGGTAGTTCAGTGGCAAAGAAAACCAAAACATTGAAAAAGAAAGACGGATTGGGAGCAGAGGGCCAGTTCAGCCTTGAAATTCGTCTTAAACATCAGGGCCTGATTGGGGTCGAAAGCAAGATTCCGCTCAAGGACTCATCCGCTCTGAGTCTTCTTTATACTCCCGGAGTGGCCGCCCCCTGTCTGGAAATCGCCAAAGACCCCATCAGGTCGTTCGACCTGACCTGCAGGGGGAACACGATAGCAATTGTCAGTGATGGTTCGGCTGTGTACGGGTTGGGCAGCACGGGGCCCGAATCCGCCCTGGCCAT